>DAOPZW010000016.1:0-723 GCA_035353595.1 Elusimicrobiales bacterium
TCCGCAACGGTTGTGCAGGCCAGCATCACGGCAGCCCCTCAACGCCTTCACAGCATTAAAACAAAATCGCAAGGCTTCCCTGCGGAATTCCTTGATTAATGTTCTGTTATTTTTTGAGCATTATATACCCAAATAAACCCGTATCAACGACATGCTCGGAAATATCCATGAAAACCACAATTTCTTCATCTGAAGAATTTCTGAATATCGCAAAGCTGTATTGACGCTTTTTCGTCGGCAAAATTATCTCAACAGATTTAGACCCATCTGTTTTGGTTGCCATCACTGTTGTCTTACAATTGGCAAGAGTACTTAAATTAATATTCCACCTTTCTGTATCTTCTCTATTGTAATCACTAGCGAATCCAACTGGTGCTGGAATTTTAAAAAATATTTCCTCATTATGCTTTATAATCCATATTTGGAAATTATTATCCGCTTTAGATGGCCACAATACTCCTCTAAAAACGCCTCTTGGAATTATAAAAGAACTTACAGCAGCCTTATGAGCTGACAGGCTCTTTACCTCTACGGCATTGGAGGGAGTGGGTGTATTTACACCTTTACATCCAAGAAACAACACAAAAACACTTAAAACAATAATACTAGGCACATAGCTCATCTTTAATTTACAGCGTTCCATTATTTTTTCCTGTTGTCTAATTTCTGATAAATTGAAACTGGAGGGGCGGACGGGGGAGTGCTCGGCGAAACCGTTGCGGA
>DAOPZW010000016.1:733-29218 GCA_035353595.1 Elusimicrobiales bacterium
GGGGGCCCCGCCATAATTTCCCTGGGCGGGGGGAACCGACGCAAGGGTTCCTTCTTCCGGTTTCGTCGGGCACTCCCCCGGCCGCCCAGGCTGCGCATCTCGCGCTATTTTTTCCTCCCCCTCCCCTCTGGCTCTGCAACCTCTGAGATTCAGCGGCGAAATCGGCTCAGTAGTTATCGGCCAGGGCGGCGAGGAGCTCTTCGTGGAGGCTGTCTATATCGGCTGGGTCGGCGGAGTAGTTGTTCAGGATGAAGGTGAATGCCAGGGTGCGGCCTTTTTTTGTTTTAAGGTAGCCGGTGTAGGAACGCACGCCGGTCAACGAGCCGGATTTTATGCGCAGGCCCGTGGCCAGGTAAGTGTCCCGGCCCATGCGCCGGATGTGGCCGCTGGCCTCCGCGTCGGCCGGAAAAACCAGCGTATCCTTGTAAGCCTCGAAATACTTTTTCTTCGAAACCGCGCACAGCAGGTCGGTGAAGTTCTCGGCCTTGACCATGTCGGACTGCGAAAGGCCGGACGCGTCCTCAAGCCTCATCTCCCCCGTGGCGACACCCTGCGCAGCCAGGAAGTCCTTCAGGACCTTAATGCCGTTGGTATCCGTGCCCTTTAACCCCTTAAAAACCGCCAGCTGGCGCAGCAGCAGTTCGGCGTAAAGATTAAAGCTGCGCTTGTTCGTAATGCGGACTATATTCTCCAGCGGGGCGCCTTCGGTCTCTGTTACCAGCGTCAGCCCCGCGGCCGGCCCGGCCGCCCTGACCGGTTTTTTATTGGAGTTGATGCCCGCTCGGACCAGGTAGGCGTTAAAACCCTGCGCCGCGAACAAGGCGGGATCCGGCAGGGCGCCCTTGATGGCGAACTCTTCCGGCCCCCGGGGCACGGAGCCGCGCAGCACGGCGGCGTTCTGCCCGGGGAAAGCGAAGATATAACCGTTGTCTCCGGAACCCGCCGGCCCGGTAACCATATGGTTCTCGAACTTCAGGTCCGGCAGCAGCGGCTCCGTGCGCAGCACCTTGGCCCCGGCCCCTTCCTGGGCGGCGGGCTTGAAGTAGAGCTTGTAAAGGTTGTCGTTGACGGTCAGCGCGGAAGCCGCGGCGGCATAATAATTGCCGATATCTTCCCAGGCCCAGGACCCCGGCTGCGCGCTTTCGAAAGCAGAATCGTCGGCCGCCACCGCCCCGTTTATGACATTTATCCCTTTCGCCTTGACGGCCTCGGTCCAGAGCCTGAAAGTCTCCTCCAGGGAGCGGGCGTCTTTCACCAGCTGCGAGCCCAGCGACGGGTCGCCGGCGCCTTTAAGATAAAGATTCCCGTTGAGAAAACCGTTAGAGATAAAGCCGTCGTAATAAACGCCGGTCTTAATTTTATAGCCGGGGCCCAGCAGGTCGAAGGCGGCGGCGGTGACGAATATCTTAAGGATGCTGGCGGGAGTAAGGTTCGCGCGGGGATTATAGGCCGCCACCTCCGCGCCGGTGGCCGCGTCCTTCACGCTTATTCCCCATTGCGCGTTCGCTATGCCCGGCCGGGCGGCCAGTTCAGTTATAACATCGTTTATCGCCGCGCCGGCGGGCTGCCCCGCGCAAAAAAAGAAAGCGGAACAAAAAACAATTTTCCCCGCCGAAACGCGCTTCATGACCCGGCGCCGAACTTGAGCGTCACCGACAGCCGGTGCGCCTGCCCGAGGTCGCCCAGCAGGGAATAAGAATAGTCTATTAAATACGCGTTAGCTCCGATCCCGAGGCCCAGCGAGGCGCCGGCGTCCTTATCGGCGGCGTTGGTACGGTAACCGCCCCGGAAGGAGAAAGAAGTGCCGTCACGGTAAACGGACATAAAATCCAGCCCGGCATTGCCATAGAGCCCGGAATCCTTCATTCGGTTCACGTCGGCGAAGAAAGAGATGTTCTTCTGCAGGTCCGTATCCCTGTCCAGGGTAAGCGTATATGCGCCGCCGAATTTAGCGTTCAGCGGCAAAGGGCTGCTTTCCGTTTCATATTTAAGCTTAGCCCCCGCGTTCTGCAGCGCCGCCCCTATGACCAGCACCCCCGGCACCGCGGCATATTTCACGCCGGCGTCGAAAGCCACTACGGCGGCGGTCTTATCGTCCAGACTGCTGGAAATATACCTGGCGCTAGCCCCGAGGCCAAGCCGGGGCGACAGCTTCACGCCGTAGCCTAAAGCCGCGGCCATGTCCGCCGCCGTAAAAGAGGCGTCGAGCTTGTTGCCCAGCTTGTCGTACTTGTCTATCTTGGGCATGGAAAGGTAATTTACCGAGAGGCCCAGGACCCCGAAACCGCAGTTCCTGGCCACGGCCAGGTTGGAATAATTGACGTCCATCACCCATTTAACCTGCGAAAGCGCCAGCTCCGTGCCGGTCACGTCGCCAAGCCCGGCGGGATTGTAGAACATGCCCAGCGCGCCGGAGACAACGGCCCCCGTCTCTCCCAGGGCCGATTCCCTGGCGCCCACGCCGATGCGCAGGAACTGGGCGGCCGAAGTCCCCTCGCTGTCTGCGGCAAAGCCCGGGCCGGCGGACAGTAGCAGCAGGGCCGCGCAGCAGATGAATCTAGCCATATGACAATCCTTCCGCATATAAACCCCGGTCTTGCGCGGGAACCTCATCTTATGATCGCTATCTTCCCGGTTTTCTTGGCCTTACTTCCGGGGCCGGTAATTATATAGAAGTAGACCCCGGAAGCCGCCTTGCCGCCGTCGGGGTTCCTGGTGTTCCACAGGCAGCGCCCGTCGCCGTCTTCGTCGCTCAGGTCGGCCACCTGGGCGCCGGAAAGGCTGAATATCCGCACCCTGGCCCTGGCCGGAAGCGAAGCGAAAACGATGCCGTCGCCGAACGCGCTCTCTCCGAAATCCCCGCCGCTGCCGGGACGGTAAGGGTTGGGGTAGGCGAACGCGTCGGCCAGAAGGCCGGCCGAAGAGGTAATGCTCCCCAGGGCGTAGAACGAGAAATGGGCGATGTCGGAATAAACCGACCTGGCGCCCTTGTCCAGCGTGGAATTGGTCTGCTGCTTCCAGACCAGGGCGGTCGTGTCAAGGTTGAAGATCTTCAGCGTGCTGACCAGCGCCGGCACCGCGCCGTCCACCACATCGTTGTTATCGTTATCCGTATAGGTTATGGTTATCCTGGCCGGGCTTGAAAGGTTCGCCGTCAGGGGATACCCGAAGGCGTCATAGAGATGCAATTCGAATATATCCAGCAGGTTGCTGTTAACCAGCTTCGCCTTGGCGGCGTCCAGATCCGCTTTGGATATGTCCAGCGGGCTCGCGGCGGCGCTGGTGCTTATGGCGATATAGCCGTCGGGAGCCGCGCCGGCCGGTATCTCCACGGTCAACTGCGCCACTCCCGGGATCTGCGCCGTGGCGCTCTGGCTTGCGGCGGCGGTGGCGTACACCACGGTATAGGTGGACGGCACAGGCAGCGTCATGTTCGAACCGGGAGTTATGGCGCTTGAAACCGAAACTATCTGGTCGTCGTTATAACCGCTGACGGCGTAATAATAGGTGGCGGCGAAATGCAGGTGCGTATCGCTGAACGAGGTCGAGTTAAAAGCGTCAGCCCAGCTTTTCAGGCCGGTCCAGGTGTTCCCGTCCTGTGAACGTTTTAATTCGTAACGGGCGCTGCCGTTGGCTGCCCAGCCCACCGACATGGTATGAACGCCGGAACTGGTAACGACCACGGCGGCCGGCGGGTTGGCCCACGTGGAGACCGCTTTCTCGGAATAGTCCCCTTCCCCGTCCGGCGCGATAGAGCGCACGCGCCGCGTGTACCTGATATTCGGCCCGGGCAGGTTCACCTCGGAGTAGAACGTCGTGGTCTTGCTGAGGCCGATCACCACGACCCCTCCGGTGGAATTGTAGAGGTTGTAGGACGTCACCCCGGACACGGTGTCGTCCCACGACCAGTGAATGGAGTTGGTGCCGGTGGCCACGCCGTAAAGCGTGGGCGAGACATGCTTTGTCATCGTGCTGTTGACGAAACTGTAATCCCTGCGGTTCCCGCCGGTGTTGGCGGCAAGGCCGAGGGTCTGCTGCCCCAGCCGGTTAACCGCCCCTATCCGGTATGAATAAACGGCGCCTGCGGCAAGGCCGTCCGGCAGGGGCCCCGTATCGTAATACTGCGAGCCTGTAACGCTGGAAAGGAAAACCCAGGGGCCGTTCTCCCCGGGGTTCGTGGAACGCTGCACTATATAGCCGGAAGCCGGCACCTCGGGTTCAAGCCACGACAGGCCGACCGCGTGCGCGCCCACGAAATCGAACGCGACGTCGTTTGGCGGCGTGGCGAAAGTGGCGCCGCTGGAACCGGCGGCGTAGCTGCCGAAATGCTCATAACACACCGGCGCCGACGAATAGGTGACGCAGGACGGATCGGTCTGGTTCGCAAAGATGCCGCGCGTATGGGTGCTGTTCGTAAGCAGGTAATCCAGTTCGTAAGTGTTGGTGGTAGTGCCTGGGATCAAAGCCGTCACCAGCCAGAAGTTCCCGAACTCGGCCGTGTAACTGGCTATGCCTATGCCGTAGCCGGAGATATAATCCATGTTCGTATAAGTGCCGGTAGACCAGGTCCATCTGAGCTTGGTATCCGTGACCGCGGAACAGGAATGCACGGGCACGGTAGGCCTGGTGATCATTTTGTAAGCCGCGCTGTACCCCAGAGTGTTCAAAGCGTCGTCGGGAGTCACTTCCCCGTCCCCATTGATCGCCCGCAGCCTGAAATCGTATTTCGTGTTCGGCGCCAGGCCCGACGTCAGCGACGGCCCCGCCCCGATCACGGCCGAGCTCATGGGCACGGTAAAACTGCCGGTGGTAGAACGCTCTATCACGTAATTGTGCGCCGGGGCAGGGTCCCAGGCCAGGTCCAGGGAAGTTTCGTTAACGTGGAACCAATGCGGCTCCACAGGAGCGCAGGTGGCGGGGGCTATGGCATAGGTATATTTCTGGAACACGGTCCTGCCCGTGCTTTCGAGGATGCCTTTCGCCTTGATCCAGCGCGTGTGCCGCGAATCCGCCGAACGGGAAGCGTCCTGGTCGGTAAAGACTTCAGTCCAGGAACTGACGGCCGTGTCGAAGATCTCCCGCGCCAGCAGCCCGTTGTCGGCCGCGGCCGGCATCTCGGCGTCCGTGCCCTGGGTGGAACGGAAGATGCGGTAACTCGTTATCCCGGTATCGGCTATGGTGGCGGTAGACCAGTGCCACTCTATGCTGTAGGAAGAGACAGCTACCCCTGTCATAGTCATATCCAGCGGGGGAGTGGTAGTCAGGTGTACGGCGCTGTAGACCTCGGGCGTTATCTCGTTATCGCCGTTTATGGCGCCCATCCTGATCTGATAATTCTTATTGCTCAGGAGCTGGATGGTCTGCCAGGGCACGAAAGAGGCCCGGTTATGAGTGTAATCCAGCCCGCCGTTAGTGGAACACTGGACATCGTAAGCGGTAGCCGTACTGAAAAGCCAGCTGATATAGGCTCCCGTGGAAGTGACCTGGCTCAGGCTGAAATCCGGCGGAGGCAGGGCGTATGTGTATTTGGTCACATGCGCCGAATCCGTTCCCTCTGCGGCAGCGCTGGAGATCCGCAGCCAGCGGGTATAGGGAGTGTTCACCTCGAGCCCGGTATCGATATAAAAGCCCGCGGTAGCGGGCAGGACTATGTACGTGGAGCTGGAAGTGCTTGACGAATACAGGTGATAGGCGTCTATGGTGGACCCCGTGGAAGCGTCTATGGACCAGCTCCACTGGATGCTGCCGGGAGAAAGGGCCGCAGCGGAGAACGCGGCGCCCGCGAACCTGCTGCCCAGCGCGTAGAACGTAAAACTATCCACGTCCGAGTACAGGCTTTTTGTGCCCTTGTCGAGCGCCGAATTGGGTTGTTCCCAGGTCAAAGCCTGGGTATCCAGGTTATACAGCCGCAGCATATCCACCTGCGCCTGCGGCGTGGTCCCGTCCACGATATCGTCGGAAGTGGAATCCACGTAGGTAATGGTGACCCTGGCCGGAGCCGTCAGGCCGGAAGTAGAGCCATAAACGTCGTAAAGCAGCGGCTCGACGATGGAGCCCGGCAAAAGAGCGGCGTTCCTCAGTTTGCGCACGGCAGAATCCAGGCTTGGCTTAGGAATGGATACCGGGCTGGCGGCCGCGCTGGTACTGAGAGTAAAGTAGCCGTCGGGAGTGCCGAGCGGGATATCCACCTTTACCTGGGCCAGGCTCGGGCCCGGCAGCGGCGCCGTGACGCTGACGGCGGAGGCGGCGGACACCGGGGTGTAAACGGCCGGCAGCGGAAGGGTCATGCTCGCGCCGGTTACCGCGCTCGAAACGGAAACGGCGCCGTCGTCATTGAAGGAGCGGATGGCGTAATAATAGGTGGCTGAGTAGCGCAAGCGGGTGTCGGTAAAGGAAGTGGAGACATAGACGTCGGCGGAAGATTTTATCACCGCCCAGGAATTTCCGTCGAGCGAGCGGTCCACCCTGTAAGCGGCGGCGCCGGCACCGGCCGTCCACCCCAGCGACAAGGAGTGCAGCGCGGAGCTGGTAACGACCGCGGCGGCCGGCGGCCCGGCCAGGGTAGAGGCGGAAGCCTCGGTATAATCGCCTTCCAGGCCGTAGGCCACCGAACGCACCCGCCGCGAATACCGGGCGTTGGCGCTGGAGAGGTTGACCTCGAGATAAGGGCTGGCAGGCACGTTAAGGGCGATTACCCCGCCGGTGGCGCTGTAGATGTTATAAGAAGACACGCCCGGCACCGCGGTCACCCACGACCAGTTTATGGAAGTGGTGCTGGCCCCCGTCCCGGACAGCGCGGGTCCCACATGTCTTGTCATCGTGCTGCTCACGAAACTGTAATCCCGGCGGTTCCCCCCGGTGGCGGTGGAAAGGCCTATCGTCTGAAAGCCGAGCCTGTTTATGGCGCCTATCCGGTAGGAATAGGTGGTGCTGTCAGCGAGGCCGCCGGGAGAGGGCCCGGGGTCATTATAACGGGAACCGGACACGCTGGAAACGAATATCCACGGCCCGTCCTCGCCGAGATTTGTAGAGCGCTCGACGCGGTACTGGGTGGCCGGCACCTGCGGTTCTTTCCACCACATGCCCGCCGCATGCGCGGTCACCGTGTCAAAGACGACATCGTTGGGCGGCGTAGCGAAAGTTGCGGCGTCGCTGTCCTGCCGGTAGCTGCCGAAATTATTGTAATAATGCGTCGACTCGTTAAGATCGTAATGGGAATTGCCGGGCACCCAGTCCGGGTCCTTCTGTTCCACCCAGATGGAGACGGTATGGGTGCTGTTCGTCAGCAGATAGTCAAGATCATATTCATGGCTTTCAACTCCCGGCAGCACATCCCACGGGTCCCAGTATATTTCATCCGTACCGTTCACCGTCCGGTGAAGCAGGTTGCCGACAAAATAGCCTTTTATGTAATCCGGGTTCACATAAGTGGCGGTAGACCAGTTACAGCGCAGCGCGGTATCCGTGTACGGCGCGCATGAATAATTGGAAGGCACGGCCGGGCTGGTGATCAGTTTGTAAGCCTGGCTGTAGGCGAAAGGGTTCAGCGCATTTTCAGGGGTCTGTACGTCATCGCCGTTGATAGCGCCAATCCTCAGGTCATACTTGGTATTGTCGGTCAGGCCGTTCACCGTGGCCGGATTCCCGGAAGCCGGCGCCGAGGCCACCGCCACGGCGAACCCCGCGACGGTGGAGTAATCTATCACGTATTTACTGGCTTCGGACGGACCCGACCGGGGTTTCCAGATAAGACCTACCCGGTCCTCCCAGACATGCGCGACGTTATACGGGGCGGGGTCGGGCCATACCGCGGTAGCGCTGGCCGGAGCTACGGCATAGGTGAACTTCTGGTAAGTAGGCTGCCCCTGGCTTTCAACGATACCCACCGCCTTAAGCCAGCGCGTGTGGCGCGAGTTGGCGGCCACGAAAGAACCGCTGTCGGCGAAGACTTCCGTCCAGGAACTGACGCTGATCCCCGAAATGTCGCTTACGATCTCACCGTCGAAGCCGTCGGAAGGAAGAGTGTCGTCCCCGGTAGTGGTGGAATGATACAGCCGGTAACCGGTTATCCCGGTCCCGGTGAACGTGCCCGTGGACCACTGCCACTGTATCGTGTAAGAGGACAAAGGCACCGCGGTAAGCTCGGGGGTAAAGGGAGGCGTAACCGTAGAACGGACCGTACTGTATACTCCGGGGGTCAGTTCATCGTCGCCGTTTATGGCCCCCACCCTGATTAGGTAGTTCTTATTGCTGATCAGCGGAATGGTCTGCCAGGGGACGAACGATTCCCTGTTCCTTATATAAGACTCCCCGCCGTTGGTGGAGCATTCTATCGCATAAGCCGTGGCCGTGCTGAAATGCCAGGTAACGTACATGCTTTCGGCCGTCCCCGTGCTCAGGGCTATGGTGGACGGCGGCAAAGCGAAAGTATATTTGCTCACATGCGCCGAAGTGCTCACCTCGACCGCGCCGCTGTAGGCCGTCAGCCACCTGGTATAGGCCTTGTTGACCCCGAGACCGGTATCCACGTAATAATTCGCGGAAGAACTCAGCGCGACCCGGAAAGGCGTGCTTGACGAGTACAGGTAATAGCCGTCGATGCCGGCAGCGGGCGGCCAGCCCCATTGTATGCTGACGGTCGAAAGAGCTATCGCCGAAAACCTTGTCGGTGTTGTCAGGCTGCCCAGCGCATAAAAGGAGAAATGCGGGATCTCGGAATGAACTATTTTCCCGCCCTTGTCCAGGGTGGAACCAGGCAGCAGGTTCCAGGCCAGCGCGCCGGTATCCAGGCCGTAAAGCCTGAGAGTGCCCGCATCTATGGCGGTCCCGTCCACGATATCGTCGGCAGGGGCGGAGTCGGCGTAAGTTACGGTTATCCTGGCCGGACCCGGCAGGTTCGACGTAAGGACATTGCCGTAGACGTCATACAGATGCAGTTCCACCATGGCCCCGGAGAACAAGGAGGCGTTGGTAAGTTTGGCCGTAGCCGTATCAAGGGCGCTCTTCGGGATATCCATTGGGCTGGCCGCGGCGCTGGTGCTGATCCCGAAGTAACCATCCGGAGCGCCGGCCGGGATCTCTACCGTCAGCAGGCTCACGCCGGGTCCCGGCAGCGCGGCCGTAACGTTCAGGCTTGCGGCCGCGGTGGCGAACACTACGGTATACGTGGACGGCAACGGCAGCGTCATCCCGGCGACGACCGCGCTTGAAACAGAAATGAGCCCGTCGTCATTGTAGGAGCGGATGGCGTAATAATAGCCGGTGGCGTAACGCAGGAGGGTGTCGGTAAAAGCAGTGGAGGAAAAAGCGTCCGCCGAGGAGCGCAGTACGGTCCAGACGACGCCGTCCGTTGAACGGTCTATTTTATAGGCGGCGGCGCCGGCCCCAGCAGTCCAGGCCAGCGACAGGGAATGCAGCGCGGAGCTGGTAACGACCGCGGCGGCCGGCGGCCCGGCCAGGGTAGAGGCGGAAGCCTCGGAATAGTCGCCTTCCCCGTCGGCCGCCACAGAGCGCACCCGCCGCGTATAGCGCGCGTTGGCGCTGGACAGGTTGACTTCAAGGTAATAAGTGGTGGAAAGGCCAAGGCTGATCACCGCGCCGGTAGCGGTATAGAAATTATAGGAAGTCACATCCGGCACCGTATTTACCCAGGACCAGTTTATGGAAGTCGTGCTGACCCCGGTCCCGGACAGCAAGGGCGCGAGATGTTTGGTCACGGTGGTGACCGCGAAACTGTAATCCCGCCTGTTGCCGTCCGTGGCCGAGGACAGGCCGATAGTCTGCCAGCCCAGCAGGTTTACCGCGCCTATGCGGTAAGAATAGGTCGTCATCGGGGACAACCCCGCGGTGGAAATGGAAATACCGGTGTCGTTGAAATGGTTCCCGGTCACATTGGCGACAAAGGACCAGGGGCCGCGGGACCCGGCGGTGGTAGAGCGCTCGACGCGATACTGCGTCGCCGGGACCTCCGGTTCCTTCCACCACATGCCGACGCTGCGCGCCGCGACCGTATCAAAAACCACATCGTTGGGCGGCGTGGCGAAAGTGGCTGATTCGGTGGACACATAAACGCTCGAATAAGGGCCATTGTAATACCAGTCCGGGTCGGAGGCGTGCAAACCTGATCCGAAATATACCGGGTCCGTCTGGTCCGTGAACATGGTCAGCGTATGCGAACTGTTTGTCATCAGGTAGTCAAGACGGTAGCTGGTGTTGGCGGGATCGGCCACCTGGTCCAGCGGGTCCCAGAACCAGTACTGATCCGGAGACACCCCCCCTAATTTGTACTCGCCTATCCCGTAGCCGCTGATATAATCCGGGTTCACGGTGGTAGTAGTAGTGGACCAGGAACACTGCAGCGCCGTATCGGTGAACGGGCTGCAAAGAAAGTCCGCCGGGGGCGCCGGCGGGGTCAGCGCCCTGTAAAGGGTGCTGTACGCGTAAGGATTCTGCGCGTTGTTCGGGGTCATCTCGCCGTCGCCGTTGACGGCGCCGATGCGCAGGTCGTACTTTGTATTTTCGGTCAGGCCGGTAACGGTGAACGGCGCGCCCGGGGCCGCCACCGTGGTAAGCGGCAGGGCCCAGTCGTCGGTAATATGGAAGGTAGAACTTTCCACGAAATAGCTGCTGGCTATGCCGTTGCGGGCGGTAGTGCTCCAGCCGATATTCCAGTTAAGCCCTACGGAATTCTGGTTTATATGCAGGGTAGGGAAAGGAAGGAAGTATAAGGCGGAACAGGTGGCCGGGGCTATGGCGTAGGTAAATTTCTGCACCACGGTATTGGCTTCGCTCTCCAGAATGCCGTCCGCTTTAAGCCAGCGGGCGTGCCGGGAGTTGGCCACCGCAGTTTGGCTGTCCGTGAAAATTTCCGTCCAGGAACCGGTGTCCGGCGAAGTGATGGCTTTCGCAAGCACCACATTCTCATAAAAATTAGGCGGGCTCGCGGCCTCCGACACGCTTGACTTGTACAGGTTATAGCCGGTTATGCCCGTGCCGGTGAAAGTCCCGGTAGACCACTGCCATCTTATGGCGTAGGAAGAAATGGCCACCCCGACCAGTGCCGGGTCCAGCGGGTAAGAAGTAATGAGCTTCACGGCGCTGTAAACGCCAGGGGTCAGTTCATCGTCCCCGTTCACGGCGCCCAGCCGGATGCGGTAATTGGTATTGCTCTGGAGCTGTATGGTCTGCCAGGGGACAAAAGCTTCCCGGTTGCGAAAATAGGTGGCGCCCCCGTCGCTGGAAGTTTCTATCGCATAAGCCGTGGCCGTGCTGAACTGCCAGGTCACATAAGCGTTGGTGGCGTTAATGCTGCTCACCGGGATCGTAATATTGTCCGGCGGCAGAGCATAGGTGTACTTCTCGATGTGCTCGGAATCGCTGCCCTGCTGGGTTCCGCTGGAAATCACCAGCCACCGGAGGTACATTTTGTTCACCCCCAGGCCGGAGTCGATATAATAACTGGTCCCCGGGGGCAAAGCCTGGTAAGAAGGCGAGGTAGGAGTTCCTGTATAAAGGCGGTACTCCGTAATACCAGAGTCGATGAAAGTACCGGTGGACCAGCTCCATTGTATGCTTGTGGTCGACAGGGCCGCCGCGGAGAAATCGGACGCCACCTGGCTTACGCCGCTCCTGAGGCGCAGAACCCTTTTCGAGGTCCTTGAAATGGCCGCTTCGGAGACCGGGGCCAGTCCGCCGGCCAGCAGGCAGAACAACAGTGTCCCAGCCAAAATACTTGATTTATTTGTTACCATGTACTTTTAAAACACGGCGGATCCCCGGTAACGGGCCGGCCCCCTGCCAAAGCGCCCGCATCAGCGATAACTGTATCACATTTTATGCGTATTTGCCACTATTTTCCGACGCCGCAGTCGCGCGCGCAGCGGCCGGGCTGTTTCTTTTCAACGGGGTCGCAAACCCCGTCGCCGCAGGAACCGCGCAGGGGCCCGCCGGGAAGGGAGCGGAACCTCCCGAAAAAAAGCCGCTCCACCTGGCTGAAAGGGCTGGGTTTTGGTTTAAGGCGCGGGATCACGCCCGTTCCGGCATCCGCGCCGTCCGCCAGCTTGGCCGTCCGGGCCTGCTTTTCCGCGCCCTGCGTTTTCCCCGCGCCCTGCGGCTTGTCCGCGACGAGTTTTTCCTCCACGGCCTCCGCCACCGTGCGGCTGCGGACGCCCTGCGGATCCGCGCCTTTCAGGAACTGCAGCCAGGCGTAAAAAGCGCCGAACTCCGAAGGGGAACTTTTGAAAGCGGCGCCATAAACCCCGGCCTCCATTTTAGAAAAGGCTTTCTTTGCGGCCTCTATGCCGGCCCGGTCCGACGGCGCCGAAGTCGAAAGCCATTTTTTCCCGCCGCCCGGCCCCGGCGCGGAGAAGATAAACCCGTTCACGCCGCGGGGCGTCAGACCGGCCTTTTCTGCGGGGCAGAGCTCATACTCCGGCGCGGCGGCCAGGAACTTGCTGTCCGCCGCCCCCGCCATGCAGCCGGTCTTTATTTTCGCGGCCAGCCGGCCCAGCGCGGCGAAATAGGCGGCATGGCCAGGCACGCTTTCCGGGACCTTGCCCCCCCGCGCGCGCGCCAGGGCTTCGCCCGCCAGGTCGGAATAGCCGTCCCAGGCCTTGGTATCCGGCCCCTGGTGGTATGCGCCTATCTCATGGCCGCTCTTTTTCCATTCTTCCAGCGCCGCCTGGCGAACCGTGCCTGAAGAGATATACTCCGCGTACTGCGCGCTGAACAGGAGCGTCAGGCGCACATGCTGAGAATCGGCCAACTGCACCATTTTCTCCAACGCCTTGTAGGAATCCTCAAGATAAACCGCGCCGCCTTTAAAATCATAAGCGCCGTTATTGACCGCTGTGAAGTAATACGGCCCGGCCGGTTTCGCCGCGGCGGCGGCCGGCAGCAGCAGCATAAGCACAAGCAGTGTAAATGGCATAAATTTAAAATGCCCGCAGCCCCCCTGCTTCCCGGTCTTTACGGCCGCGACAGCAGCTTCTCCAGCGTATTCCGGGCCAGGGCATGGTCCGGGTTCAGCCTGAGCGCCTCCTGGTAATGCGCGACAGCCTCCGCGATCTCATTTTTGCGCAGCAGCGCGGAGCCCAGGTTATTATGCGCGTCGGCGAAATCCGGCCGCAGCCGCAGCGCGGCGCGGTAATTCTCAATAGCCTCGTCGGTCCTGCCTTTATTCAGCAGCGAATTGCCGAGGTTGAAATAAGCGTTGGCGTAATCCGGCATCAGCCGGATCGTATGGCGGTAATATTCCATGGCCTCGTCGATCCTGCCCTCGAAGAAAAGGGCGTTGCCGTAATTGTAATTCGCGTAGGCGTAATCCGGCCTGACCCTTAAAGCCTGCAGGAATTCTTCCGCCGCGGCCGCCACCTTGCCCTCTTTATCCAGCAGGATAGAGCCCAGGTTGCTGTGCGCGATGCTGGAATCCGGATTCACCGCCAGCACGCTGCGCCATAAAGTGCCCGGCCCGTTCCAGACTTTCGCCTGGCGCCAGGTAAGCAGGCCCAGCCCCGCCGCAACGAGCCCGGCCGCCAGCAGCGGGGCCGCCCGGGAATCAGCCTGGGCGCGCAGGGCGCGCAGCAGGGCGTAGCCGGCCAGCAGCGCCCAGCCCAGGCAGGCGAGATAGCTGTACCTGTCGGCCACGATGTACGGCCCGAACGGCACCACCTGCAGCACCGGCAGCAGCGTGGCTATATAGCAAAGCCAGACAGTGAGCAGCGCCGGCCAGCGCCGCCGCAGAAGCACCAGCGCAGCGGTGGCCGCAACCACGTCGGCGGCGGCCAGGACCACGGGCCAATACCACGCGCCCGAATGAAAAGGCCGCTCGTACAGCGGCAGCAGGTTAAAAGGCGCCAGCGTCTTCCAGAAATAAAAACCGATGCCGTAAAGCGCCTGCAGCAGCCGGGCGCCCAGCGCGGGCTGCTCGCCCACGTTCAGGAAATGCGTGGCCCCGGTGCTGACCTGCGCGGCCAGCCCCACCGCGCCGGCCGCCAGCGACAGCGCCGCGAAAGGCAGTTTTTCAAGCCAGACCTTCACGGCCGGCGGGGCCAGCCACTCCCGCGGGGAGGCCGGCAGCCGGCGCAGCGGGTAGAGATCCAGCAGGATCAGCACGGCGGGCAGGCTCACCCCTATGCCTTTGGACAGCAGGGAAGTTATATACAGCGCTACGGCCAGCGCCAGCCGCCCCGGCCGGGCGGCCTCTTCACCCGCGGCGCAGGACTTCAGGTAATACAGCAGCGTCAGCAGGTAGAAAAACCCGGACAGCACGTCGCGCCGCTCGGTGGCCCAGGCCACGGCTTCCACGCGCAGCGGGTGCAGGGCGAAGAACAGCGCGGCGAAACCCGCGGCGGCGGGCAGCCAGGATCTTTTCTCTTCCGGGCCCGCCGGCGCGGCCAGCGCCAGCAGGCGCAGCGCGACAAAATAAAAAAGCGCCGCGTTGGCGGCGTGCAGCAGCAGGCTGGTCAGGTGGTAGCCTTCCGGGTCCATGCCCCAGAGCGTATAGTCCAGCGCGAAGGTCAGCCAGCTCAGCGGCTGGTAATGCCCCATGTGGAAAGTGGTGAACATCCACTTGAGCTGCGCCCAGCCCAGGCCGCGGTAATTCGCGTTGAGCAGCAGATTGACGTCGTCGTCCCAGTTGACGAAGCCGTTGTGCAGTATCCCTGAAAAAAATGCGAAAGTTACGGCAGCCACAGCCGCCGCCGGCAGCCAGGCCGGCACAAAGCCGCCGGCGTCCTGCCGGGGCGCCGGCGCGCGGCCTTTTTTAAATTTAATCCCGCCTGAACCTGCCATAGACAAGATTATAGAATTTCGCGGGCGGTTCCTGCCGGGGACTTTAGGCCCAGAAAATACAGGGACCCGGGGCATTGCCGCCTCCGCTGGCGTAATGTATACTATCTCCGGGTTCAAAACAGGAGGCTTATGAAAAACATATTAAAACTGGTTCCCGCGGCGATCATAACGGCGGCGCTGTACCCTTCCTTCGTCCAGGCTGACACAAAAAGCATTTACGGCGACGATAACCGCCTTGATTATTACGAAGCCTCGCCCGCTATGCGCAAACTGGCGGACTCCGTGGTCTCCCTCTGGCCCTCCAAGCAGGTAAAAGCGGACGGCGGCGACTATAAGCTGGCCACGATGAGCTTCGGGGACGCCCTGAACCTCTGCCCCGGAGAAAAGTTCCGCGACCAGCAGCTGGGCGCCTTCTGCTCCGGCAGCCTGGTAGGAAAAGATATAGTTATGACCGCCGGCCACTGCATCGTGGACGAGGCCAGCTGCGCCGACACCAAGCTGGTCTTCGGCTTTAACGTCGCGGCCGAAGGCGCCGAGGCCCGCACCACCGTGCCGGCCAAAGACCTGTACAGCTGCAAGCGCATCATCAAGCGCGACCTGGACAAGCAGCATACCGGCATCATCAGCCTGCCCCTGAACATCATAAAGGCGCTGCTCAACATAGCCGGTCCCGACTACGCCCTGATACAGCTGGACCGGGAAGTGACGGACCGCGCCCCGCTGCCGGTCAACAGGAAGAAGATCAAAGAAGGCACAAAGGTCTTCGTGATAGGCCACCCCGTCGGCCTGCCGGTTAAGGTAGCCGGCGACGCGAAAGTGCGCGACGCCGGGCACAGGGCCTTCTTCACCACCGACCTGGACACCTTCGGCGGCAATTCCGGCAGCGCCGTCTTCAACGCCGAAACCAACAAGATCGAAGGCATCCTGGTGCGCGGCGGCACCGACTTCGTGGACAGCCCGGCCGGCTGCAAGACCCAGTTCCGCTCCGGCCAGGACGAGGGCAGGGGCGAAGCCGTGACGAAAATACAGATGCTGAAAAAGTATATCCCGGAAATAGCCGCCGCCAAGACGGCGGAAGAAACAGTGGCCGTACCGGTGAAAGCGGTGCCCGCCGCCGAAAAGGAGCTGTCCGGCAAAGTCAAGTTCTGACGCCGGCGGTTTAATAAAGAACCCGCCCGCCGAGGGCGGGTTTTTTATTTACGGGATTTCCTTTTACTGTATAATTTAGCTGATGGACCAGCTGCCTATCCTGCAGAACGCCGGGGAAATACTGCGCGCCGCCGCGCGCAGCCGCCGCCTCATAATCTCTTCCCCCCCGGGCTCCGGCAAATCCACCAAGGTGCCGCAGCTGCTGCTGGACAGCGGGCTGCCCGGCCGCATAGCGGTGCTGCAGCCGCGCCGCATTGCGGCCAGGATGCTGGCGCAGCGTGTGGCCTTTGAGCGGGGCACGCTGCCGGGGGCCGAGGTCGGCTACCGCGTGCGCTTCGAAGACAAGACCGGCCCGAAAACGCGGATAATCTTCGAGACGGAAGGCATCCTGCTGCGCGAGCTGCTCTCGGACCCGCTGCTGAAAAAATACTCCGCGATAATCCTCGACGAATTCCACGAGCGGCATATCTACGGCGACCTTACGCTGGCGGCCTGCCTGGCGCTGCAGGCGGGCCCGCGCCCGGACCTGCTGGTGGTAGTGATGTCGGCCACTCTCGACGAGAAAGCCCTGGCCGCCTACCTGGCGCCCTGCGCCGCCATAAAGGCGCCGGGCCGGGCCTGGCCGGTGCAGGTGAGCTACTGCACCGCGGACACAGCCAAGCTTCCCCCCTGGGAAGCCGCGGCCCGGACCTGCGCGGCCCTGCTGCCGGCCATCGGCGGCGGCCATGCGCTGCTCTTCATGCCCGGCGCCTACGAGATACAAAGGACCTGCGCCGAACTGGCGAAGAACCCGTCCCTTTCGGCGTTCGCGCTGCTGCCGCTGCACGGCGAAATGCCGCCGCGCGAGCAGGACGCGGCGCTGCTGCCCTCGGCCCGCAGGAAAATTATCGTGGCCACTAACATCGCCGAAACCTCCCTGACCATAGACGGCGTCACCGCGGTGATAGACAGCGGCCTGGCGCGCATAGCGCGCTTTGACGGCGCGCGCGGCATAAACACCCTGTTCACCGAGCAGATAGCCCGCCCCTCGGCCGAGCAGCGCGCGGGCCGCGCAGGCCGCACCCAGGCCGGCGTCTGCGCCCGCCTGTGGACCGAACGGGAGAACCAGGGCCGCCCTGTCGAGCTGGAGCCGGAAATGCTGCGGCTGGACATCAGCGAAGCTTTGCTTACGCTCAAAGCCTGCGGGTACGCCGGTTTCGGCGCCCTGCGCTGGCTCACCCCCCCCTCGCCGGAAGAAGGCGCGCGCGCGGAAAAGCTGCTGCGCGAACTGGGGGCCACCGACGCCGGCGGCGCGCTGACAAAAGAAGGCCGCGCCATGGCGCGCCTGCCGCTGCACCCGCGCTACTCGCGCATGCTGGTCGAGGCGTCCGACTTTGACTGCGTTTATGAATGCGCGCTGATAGCCGCCGCCGCGCAGGGGCGCGGCCTGTGGGCCGAAGGCGCAGGGGCCGCACCCCGCTACGGCGCGGACCTGCGCTCCGACCTGGCGGCCGTGATAAAAGCGCTGGAGCACTGCGCCTCCGACGACTTCAGCCCTTACGCCTGCTCGCGCGCGGGCGTAAAACCCGCGGCAGCCCGGGACGCCTGGCGCACCGCGCAGCGCCTGGCCGGCAATTCACGGCCCGGCGGCGACGGCGTCCTTCGGCGGGCGGCGCGCTGCTTCCTGCGGGCCTTCCCTGACCGGGTAGCCGCCCTTGTTTCCGCCCAGAGCGGGCGCTACCAGCTGCCCGGGGCGCGGCGCGCGCGGCTCAAAGCCGGCAGCGCGGCCACGGGCGCGGCAATCATCTGCGCCGGCGAGGCGCTGGAAAGCCGGCAGAAAGGCGGCGCAGACATAACCCTTTCATTTGCCGCGGAGATAACGGAGGAATGGCTCAAAGAATCTTTCCCCGGCGACATCACCACCGTGACCAGGCCGGGCCTGGACAAGGATATGCTCACCCCCACCACCGAGACGCTGACGCTTTACCGCGACGTGGTGATACGCAACGAGATCGCCGCGGCGGCGCGCAGCAAAATGTCCTCGGACCTGATAGCCGAAGAATTCACCAGCGGCCGGCACAAACTGCAGCATTGGGACGAGGAAGTGGAAGCCTGGCTGGCGCGCGTGGCTTTCCTGGCCGCGGCCTGCCCGGACCTGGGTATAGAGGCGCTGGGCCCCGAGGACCTGGACCTGGTAATTGCCGAGATCTGCTCGGGGGCCCGCAGCGTGGCCGAAGCCAGACAGCGGCCGGTGCTGCCCGCCCTGCAGGAATGGTTCGGCTGGGACAAGAACCGGCTGATAGAGCTGCACGCCCCGTCGAAGCTGGAAATGCCCGGCGGGCGCAGGGCGAAGATCCGCTACCCCCGCGGCGGCGAGCCTTACCTGGAAGCGAAGATCCAGGACCTGTTCACTTTATCCGAAACGCCGCGCATTGCCGCCGGGCGGGTGCCGCTGGTCATACACATCCTGGCCCCGTCCATGCGGCCGGTGCAGGTTACCAAAGACCTGAAAAGTTTCTGGAAAGAAAGCTACCCGCAGCTAAAGCCCGCCCTCGCCCGACGCTACCCCAGGCATAAGTGGCTTTAGCCTCCGGGCGAAACAGACTGCCCCGGCTTGCCCGCCTTAAACAAGGTTCTTCAGCAATAACAGAGAGCCCGCGGAGACGAACGCCCACAGCAGCACTCCCTGCAGTACCGGCCTGAATCCCACTTTTTTTATGGTATCGGCGGATAACCCGGCGCCGATAAGGAACAGCGTCAGCGTAAGCCCTTTCCTGGCAAGAAAGCTGAGCAGGGAATAAAGGCCGCCGAAAGCCGGCAGGGCGGTCACCGCCGCCGAAGCCAGCACGAAAGCGAAAATAAAATACGGCACCGTTACTCCGGCCTTCCTGTTGTTCACCACCAGCGCCGCAGCCAGCGACAAGGGCAGGATCCAGAGGGCTCTGGTAAGTTTTACCGTCGTGGCTATCTTTAGCGCCTCCGCGCCGTACCTGGCCGCCGCGCCCACCACGGAGCTGGTGTCGTGTATGGCGATAGCCGACCAGAAACCGAACTGCCTTTCGCTCAGGGCGAGCGCGTGGCCTATGGGCGGAAAAACGAACAAAGCCGCCGCGTTGAGGATGAAGACCGTCCCCAGCGCCACGGAGATCTCCTCGTCGTCCGCGCCCAGGACCGGCGCCAGGGCGGCTATGGCGCTGCCGCCGCAGACGGCCGTGCCTATCGAGATGAGCCAGGAGGTATTGCGCCTGACGGCCAGCAGCCGGCCGGCCAGCAGCCCGGCGGCCAGCGTGACCGCGATGGAGACCACCGTAAACCCCACGCCGGTCCGCCCGGCTTTTACGACCTCGCCGAAATTCATGCCGAAACCCAGTCCGATCACGGATGCCTGCAGCAGATATTTTACGGCCTTGCTGTTATGCGTTTTATAGGGGTGCCCAACGGTCAGCGCCAGGACCAGCCCCAGGGCCAGGGCCACCGGGGGAGAAGCAAAAGAGGTAAAACAAAAGGCGCAGAGCGAAACAAAAAGCGCCCGACGGGCAAAAATGGATCCTCTTTTCATATTGTCGGCCTTTGAAGCTTTACAGCTCAATTATAACAATTGCCCGCGCCCCGCTGGTAACCGCCGCAGACGGCGGCCCAGGGCCGGGCGCATATGACAGAAAAAGAGTGCGTCTTTTGTATTATAATTTCATAAAGGACCGCCCAAGAATGAATTGAGCGGCCAGGCAGGCAGGCGGGAGATCCACGATGAAAGAATCCATACTCGTTATCGTAAAGCCCGACGGCATGGTCAAGGGGCTGGCGGGCCATGTGCTGACCCGCTTCGAGGAAACGGACCTGCGCCTGATGGGCGCGCGCGTAGTCAAAGTTACCAGGGAACTGGCCGAAGAACATTATCACCACCTGCGCGACAAGCCCTTCTTCAACGAGCTGATCCATTTCCTGATGGGCGACCTGCACAACCACCAGGAAACCGTGCTGGCCTTTGTTTTCAACGGCGAGGACGCGGTCAACAAAGGCCGCGGCATAGCCGGCGCCACCAACCCGGAAACCGCCGACTATCACTCCATCAGGGGCAGTTTCGGACGCGTCACCACCAAAGGCACTTTCGAGAACGTGATCCACGTCTCATCGGATACGGCGGAAGGGGAGCGCGAGATAAAGCTCTGGTTCTGGCCGGAGGAAATAACCGGAGAACTTTTCCCCACCAAGATGCACGGCAACAGAAAACTCTGGGCGTGAGAAGCCAGAATAAAAATACCCCCCGCTATTCAGCGGGGGGTTTTCATTATAACCCGGAACGCCGCAGGCGCTTTTGCGGACCTAAGCGCCGTCCTGTTCCAGCAAATTGAACGGGCGGAAAAAATCCAGCACGGCCGGGTTCGTAATGAACGACACATTATAAGGATGTTCAGCCTGGAAACTGGAAAAGGACCTGGAGCCGGGCAGTTCCGCTATTTCCCTGGCGATACCGCCTAAAAGCACCAGTTTCACTCCGGGGTTCTTCTTTGCCAGGGCGGTCAGCAGGTGGTCGATAAAAGGTCGCCAGGCCCGGGCGTCCTGCCGTACATTTTTCCGGCGGAACACCGGCGTAGCGTTGAGCAGCAGGAATCCGCTGCCCTGCAGATTCAGGAACACTTCGGCCAGCGTCTGCGCCAGGCGGCTCTTGTCCAGGGCCGCTATGCCCGCCTGGGAGACGGAGCCCGGCGCCAGGTTCCCCCGGGCCACCAGCAGCATCTTAATTAAATTCCGCAGCGAAGTGGCTTTGTTGACCGGTTTTGAAAATCCGGTCGGCGACCACAGTTCCCGCACCGCGGCATCCCAGAAAGCGCAGCCGTTGGCCGACTGCGGCCTGGGATAAGGCGATTCTCCGAACAGGATATACCTGGTCGCGCCCAGCGGCAGGGAAAAAGCGTTAAAGATCTGCCGCCTGCCGGGCAGCCAGCTTTCTTCGGCAAGAAGCCCGGAGAGATAGTCCTGATCCAGCTTCGCTAAAGCTTCTTTTAAAACCGGCCGCCAGCTTTCGTGGATGTTGTCCGTGGAGAACATAGTTCTATTTTACGGGTTCCCCCAGCATCTTCGCCAGGACTTTATACAGCGTTTCATAATGCCCCGCGCCGTAGACTATCATCACCTTTTTATGGTTATTTAGCATAGTGGCGATCACCTGGGCCAGATGCTGGTCGCGTATATACGAGGAGGCGGCGGAAACTTTCTGGCTGGCCGTGCCGCCGGCCTTGGGCTGCACCTCCATGGGGCTGTTCTGGCAGTTGGCGCGGAAGAACTTAAGGTCCTTCGCGGTCATGGTTTCGGCTTCGGAATATTCCCGGTTAAAGTTCTTCAGCGCTTCCGCCGCGGCGCCGCTGACCTCGGCCGGTTCGCAGGAGAACCCGCCTGTCACCTTGTTGCCGAGGGCACGCAGCACATAGAACCGCTTGAACTGGCTTTTGGTGAACTGCTGAAGCAGGACGCTCTTCAGGTCTGAATTCTTTATCTCGCCGCCGATAAATGGTATGGGCGGGGTGGTATCATACGCCAGGGACGCGGCGTAGAAATCTTCCGTGTTGGCCGCCTCCTTGCGCATCCGGGGCAGCAGGTCGTCGCACATGATCTGCTCTGGAGCGCCCTGCACGAACCGGGAGTTGGCCGTGCAATCCGGCGGGCATTCCAGGCAGGCGGTGAAGACGCC
Organism: Elusimicrobiales bacterium; assembly: GCA_035353595.1. Taxonomy (GTDB): domain Bacteria; phylum Elusimicrobiota; class Elusimicrobia; order Elusimicrobiales; family UBA9959; genus UBA9959. Next base: position 22,341 of record DAOPZW010000016.1, read on the forward strand.
TTCGATTATAACCACGTCCGGAGCCAGCGCCTTCAGCTCTTCCTCCACCAGCTTGAAGGTCTGCGCGTTCTCGGTTTTCTTACCGTGCCGGGCCGCCACGAAGGACAGCTGGCGGCCGCCTTTGGCGAAGCGTACCAGGTAGGGCGGCTGCTTGTTGAACTGCCCGGCCCCGGCCTCCTGTATAAGGTTCAGGTCGGGAGTTAAAACCGCGTCCTGCGCGTAGCCGGCCGCGGCCGAAAAAAGAAGCGCGAAAAATATTTTTACCATGCACATAGTATTGCTCACCCGGCGGCGCTTGTCAACGACATTCAGGTTTTCCGGCGCAATAAGCGACGGCTGAAAAAGCGGGCAGCCGGTGCGCCGGCGACTTTTCCCGGGTCACGCAACGCGCCGGAGGAAAGGTGAAGTATGCGCGGCCGCCGGGCCCCGGTTCCCGGCCTGGTCCGGGCCGCTTGAGCTGAAAAGCCGAACTCAATACGGTATGACCGCAGGGAAGCCGCCGGCAGGTTCCGGTATACCTGTTCTGCGATGAATTGATAGAATTGTTTTCCGGGACCGGAGGAAGAATGCCGAAGCTGTTCGCGATAATAGGACCAGTGGTGCTCTTAAGCCCGATCAGCCGGACGGGAAATATGACCGGAACGATTACGAAAAAAGGGACCGGGAACAGGATGCCGGCGCGGGATCCCCGGCCAAAGGCCGCGCCTTGCGCGGCATGCGCTTCAGCGGCCGCCTCCGGATACTTATGACGCCGGCCCCGCCCTCCGCAAAGAGCCGTCTTTCCGCTCTAACGCCGCTCTTGATCCCCGTGATCGCGTTCGCGGTTTTCCTGCCGGCGCTGAAGAACGGCTTCCTGGACTGGGACGATATCAGCAATTTAGTTGAGAACCGAAATTACATGGGGCTGGGCCGGGCCCAGCTCAAATGGATGTTCACGACCTTCCACCTGGGGCCCTACCAGCCGCTGAGCTGGCTGACCTATGCCGCCGATTACCTGGCCTGGGGCCTGAACCCCTTCGGCTTCCACCTGACCAATGTGCTGCTGCACTGCGCCAACGCGCTGCTCTTCTATTTCCTTTGCGCGAAACTGCTGGCCCTGGGCGCCGCGGCGCCGGGCCGGGAAGACTACGCGGAACTGAACCTCGCCGCCGGGTTCGCCGCCCTCTTCTTCGCTATTCACCCGCTGCGGGTGGAATCGGTGGCCTGGGTAACGGAAAGGCGCGACGTCCTGTGCGGCTTTTTCTACCTGGCGGCGCTGTTATTGTATATAGCGCCCCGCAGCCCGGGCGCGGCAGAAAAGCCGTTCTGGCGCCGCCATCTCCTGCCGCTGGCCGCCTTCCTGCTGGCGCTGCTGTCCAAAGGCATGGCCGTCACCCTGCCCGCGGCGCTGCTGGTGCTGGACATCTACCCGCTGCGGCGGCTGCCCGGCGATCCGCGGCGATGGCTGGCGCCGGAAAACCGGCGGGTCTGGGCGGAAAAAATACCGTTTTTCGCGCTGGCCGCGCTTTTCGGCGCGGTCGGCTACGCGGGACAGGCGCACGGCATAACGTCTTACCGGCAGAGCGGGCTCGGACAGCGCGCCGCCCAGGTCCTGTTCGGGACATTCTTTTACGTAAGAAAAACTTTGCTGCCGCTGGAACTGTCGCCGCTGTACAAGCTGCCGGCCGGCTTCGGCCTGCTGGCCCCCCAGGCGTTCTTCGCCGGCGCCGCGCTGGCGGCAATAACCGCCGCGGCAGTGGCGCTGCGGCGGCGCATTCCCGCCGGCCTGGCTGCCTGGGCCTGCTTCCTGGCCGCGCTCGCGCCGGTATCGGGCATCGTTAAATTCGGGGTTCAGGCCGCGGCTGACCGCTATTCTTACCTGCCCTGCCTCGGCTTCGCCGCGCTGGCCGGGGCCGGTTTCCTGGCCTGCCGGCGGGCCGCGGCCGGGCGGTTCAAAAAAGCCTGCCTCGCCGGAGCGTGCCTGCTGTTAGCGGCGCTGGGCAGCCTGACCTGGCGCCAGCAGGGCGTCTGGCGCGATTCTGAAACTTTATGGAAGCACGCCCTCGCGCTGGATCCGGAACTAGACTATGCCTACAACAACCTCGGCAACGCCCTGAAAAAACGCGGGCAGCAGGAGCTGGCGCTCAGTTATTACTCCAAGGCGGTAAGCCTGAACCCGGAAAATGTCCCGGCGCTCAACAATATCGGCGTGATCCTGGCCGCGCAGCGCAAATTCGAACCGGCTATCGCCAGCTACCTCAAAGCGCTGGCGCTCAATCCCCGCTACGCGGAGGCGCACAATAATTTAGGCAGCGCGCTGGACGACCTCGGGAGGCCCGCCGAAGCCGCCCCGCATTACCAGGAGGCGCTGCGGCTCAACCCCGGCTTCGCGGAAGCGCACAATAACCTGGCGGGCATCCTGGCCGCGCAGGGCAGAACGGCCGAGGCCGCGGAGCATTGCCTGGCCGCGCTGAAAGCCGACCCGGGCCTGGCCGAGGCGCACAATAACCTGGCGGGCCTGCTGGCCGTTCAGGGCAGAACGCCCGAAGCCGAGGCACATTACCGCGCGGCGATAACAGCCAAACCGGATTTTGCGGCGGCCCGCGGCAGCCTCGGAGATCTCCTGGCCGCCCGGGGCGAGCTTGAAGAGGCCGCGCTGCAATACCGCGAAGCTTTGAAGACCGGCCCGGCTTCGGCCGCGGTCCACAACAACCTGGGCGGCGTACTCACCAGGCAGGGCCGGCCCGCCGCCGCCATACAGGAGTACCTGCGGGCGCTGGAGCTGAACCCCGGCCTGGCGGAGGCGCATTACAGTTTAAGCTTTGTCCTCGCCGGCCTGGGCCGGCGCGCGGAAGCGGAAAAGCATTACCGGCAGGCCCTGCGGCTCAAGCCCGGCCTGGCGGCGCCGCGGCGCTGAACTTTTTTCCCGCCCGCGCTAAATGCTAAATTATCTCCAATGAAACTTCTTTTGACCGCGCTGCTCCTGCTCCTTCCGCTGCACGCCCGCTGCGAAGAACCGCCTGAGAAGGAAACCACCATCGAGATAGAGCTGGACCCGTATTACTCGGCCGCCGGCGTCTACAACAGCCTCACCGGCAAACCCATACCCCACCTGAAGGTGAAGAACGAGCTGGAAATCTACAAAGAACTTATCAGTAAATTCTACCTGCCCCGCACCCTGATAATCGAGGCCAGCATCAACCCACTGCCGTACGCCGGCACCCTCGTCAGAAGGCACCAGCCCGGCCTCTACAAGGATATGCAGTGGACCAGCAACATGAACATCGTCCAGGCCGTCACCGCCGGCTTCGAAGAGCCGTGGGCGCTGTCCATCTTCCTGGGCAACGTGGTTTCCTTCGATACCATAAACAAGCCCCTGCAGGGCAAGCGCAACGGCTATTCCGGCCTGCTTATCGATATGGGCACGCACCACATCAAAGACAACACGCTGATCAGGGACAACTGGATACAGATGGAGGGCAAGCTGAAAGGCGAACAGATCCTGGCGGACAGGAGCCTGCGGTGGAGTTTCCGCGGCGGCGCGAAATTCCACGAGAACCGCTATATCGCCGACTCTTTCTTCGTCGGGTTCAGGCGCAGCCGGACGGATTTCAAGTCCGAGGGCAAGACCAACTTCCTGCTGAACAACAGCGGTTTTGAATACACTTCGGATTTTTCGCAGAAGAAACTGGAGCCGATCAGGCATCTGCTGGTGGTGGACAAGAAATTCCCGATGAAGAATTCGCGCATGGCCTTCACGCTGGGGCTGGGCTTCGTGTGGACCGCCGATAAAAAATATTCGGGCCCGCTGTCCAACGCCTCCGGCGCCATCAACACCACCAACACCTTCCAGTTCATCCTCCGCCCCAACCTGGAATTCTGACAGCCGCGCCGTCCGGGCCAGCAGGTTCCTTTACCTGGCCATCCAGTCAAAAAGCTCGCCCTCCAACTGCGCGGCTTTTTCCGGCTCCGCGCCGAACAGGTCGCGCCGCTCCTCCGGGTCCCTGGTCAGGTCGTACAGCTTCCTTTCCGAAGTCATGGCGTCATACACCAGTTTCCAGCCGGAACAGGAAACCACCGCGCGTTTCTGAACGCGGTAAAGGAAGTCCGTTTCGGAGAACACGCTCCGGCACTCATCCTTTGCCCCGCCGAAAGGATAAAGGACCCGTCCTTCGGACTGGGCGGAAAAAGCCTTATCCGGGCGCAGCCCGGCCGCCGAAATCAACGTGGGGCCGACATCCAGCAGGCTCGCCAGGGTGCCCGCCGCGGAGCCGCCGGTCCCGGGGCTGTAGACGATAAGCGGTATGTGTATAAGTTTTTCGGTAAGGTCCGTGCCATGAGTGGCGCAGGCGCCGATACATTCCCCATGAGTTGAAATAAAAGCGACGACAGTATTCTTCAAAAACCCCCTTTCCTCAAGAAAAGCCAGGAACTTGCCGAAAGCCCGGTCTGCAGACATCAGCCTTCTGTCGCGCGCTTTATTGCCGGCGGCGGGGTTGGCGAAAGGGTCCTGGCCGGGCGCCAGCCCGTCGCCCGGCAGCGGGAACTGCATCAGGAGATCAAAGCCTTGTACCAGGGAGAAGAACGGCCGGCTGTCCCTGCGGCTTTCCAGCCAGCCGCGCGCAGCGTCCAGGGAACTTTCCAGCTTCCGGATCCCCGGGGTATCGCTCTCCTCGTATTTATCGAAGCCCCGGCCGATGCCGTAGAAGCTGCAGTAAGCCCCGCCGCCGACAAAAGCCCTTGTCTCATATCCCTGTTTTTTAAAGACCTCCGGCAGAACCCTGAAGTTGCGGTCCAGCCTAGCGTCGGACAATTCCCAGTTTTCGGCCTTTGAACCGGCGTTGCGCATCTTGTGGCGGGAGGGATAAAGCCCGGTCAGCACCGACACGGCGGCCGGCAGGGTCCAGCTGGCGGGGCTTCTCGCGTTCAAAAAAACCGTAGAGGTCGAAGAAAAAGCGTCAAGGCTGGGCGTAAGTCCCCCGACGCCGCCATAAGCCCCCAGCTTGTCTATGGTAAGCAGGTCGAGGGAAATGATAATTACGTTCCGCCTGCTTCCGGCCGCGGCCTGGCCTGCCCCCGCCAGGAGCAGCGCGGCCGCCGCCAGCGCGCGCATGCCGGCGGCAAGGAGCTTCGGCGCCGCGCTGCGAGTAACTTTTATTTCTTCAGTAGACATATGAACCGTTGCCCGGACTAAAAACCGGCCGCGTCAGCCTTTGCGGCTGTAGCGCCCGCTTTTCATGGTGTCGAAGTACGCCGTCTCCGCTTTTGTGAGGAACCTGGGGGTCAGCTTCAGCAGCCGCATGCAGTCCAGGATATAGAAAAGCGCGGTCAGCACTTCGTTAGCCGCTTCCATGCCGCCTTTGCCCTCCAGTTCGGCGGGGCCGCAATACAGGGCCTGGTCCGGGGAGAGCACATTTTCAAGCAGGAAAGTTTTGCCGTAAACAGCCAACCGCTCGGCATTGTGCGGCGACAGCCCGGGCGAAGGGGCCGCGGCGGGATAAGCGGGCAGGCGCAGCCCGCGGCGTATGGTCTCGTTGACGGAGGCGTTAAGCTCCAGCGCGCCTTCCACGCCGGCGTGGGCCGCGGCCAGCCCGTGGTTGGCCAGGAAGAACACCTGCGGGCCGGAGGCCCTGGCGCGCTCGTTGACGGCGGAACAGAGCTGGGGCCCGGGGGATCTGTAGCCGATGAACTCGGCCGCCGGGAACAGCTCCCTGCCCAGCCGGTGGCCCTCGGCGCTCATGTTAAGGATATTGGCGTACACCGAATGAGTGTGGATCACCACGGTATTGAGCAGCGCGTGGAACCCGGTTTCGATGGAGGGCTTGGCCGGGGCCACGCCGCGCACCGGCAGCGTCTGGGCGCAGATAAAATCCGAAAATTCGCCCTCCGTGCCCGGGCCCGCCGCTATCCTGCGGCGTATATTCCCGTAGTTGACCAGCGCGTAGCCGCCGGCAGCGGAGACGTCCTTAAGTTTAACTCCGGACGCCTTCACCAGCATGCGTTCGGAATTGAGTTTTATGGAGACATTCCCCCCGCCGCCCTGCGTCAGGTCCGGGCGCAGGCCGGCCGCGCGCGCGGCGCGGGCCAGCAGTTCGGGAGCTTTGTCCAGGCTGGGATCGTATGACATAAAATTCAAGGCGCGTCTTTACCTTCGTTTTCCCCGCTGCCCGGCAAGGAGGGACCCGTTTCGCCCGGCGCCCGGCGCCCGGCTCCTGGTCCTCGCTCCCCGCCCCCGGCTCTCTTTTCCGCCCTGGGATGCGCCTTGTCGTACACTTCCTTCAGCCGCTCCAGCGAAACATGGGTGTAGATCTCCGTGGTCTGCAGGTTCTTGTGGCCCAGCATCTCCTGCACGGATTTCAGGTCGCAGCCGTTATCGAGCAGATGCGTGGCGAACGAATGCCGCACCGCGTGCGGGTTCATCGGCTTGGCGAACCGCGCGCGGCGCGCCATCCGCCTGAAGATCAGCGCGATGCCGGCGCCGGAGAGGCGGGTGTTCTTGTAATTCAGGAAAAGCGGCTGCGCATGGGCCAGCGGCTTGGGGCGGGTGCCGAGGTACAGCCTGACGGCGGCCAGGGCCTTGTCGCCCACCGGGATAAGGCGCTCGCGCGCCCCTTTGCCCAGCGTGCGGGCGAACCCGGAATAAAGGTCCAGGTCCCCGACATTCAGCCCCGACGCCTCCGAGCGGCGCAGCCCGCTGGAATACATCAGCTCGAAGATAGCGTAATCGCGCAGGGAAAAATAATAACCCTTTTCCTGCGCGTCCACCGCCGCCGGGCGGTTGGAGTCCTGCAGCCGGCCCACTTCGCCCTCGGTCAGGAAGTGCGGCAGGCGCTTTTCCCGCTTGGGCAGCGTGATCAGGTCGAAGGGGTCGTTCTCCAGCAGGCCGTTGGCCATAAGGT
>DAOPZW010000017.1:0-27701 GCA_035353595.1 Elusimicrobiales bacterium
ATTTTCCCGCGGCGTTCTTTACCGGCAATTTCTGGGTCCAGCTCGCCACCACTTTTTCTTTCCAGCCCTGGCATTCCCTGGCCGAGTTCAGGCGGTATATCCTCAGGTTTTTCCATGTTGCGCCTTTTTTGAGCACCATGGAGTGCATACAGCTCACGCCTTATAACGAGTATGAATCGATCGTTCTGCCTCTGACAAAATGGCTGAAGGACCAGAAGGTGCGGTTCGTTCTGAACATAAAGGTGGTGGACCTTGATTTCGCCGGGACGAACGGCGCGAGGACCGTGGAGCGGATCCACTATCTCCGGGACGGGCTGGACTGCCGGATCGAAGTCGGCGCGGAGGACCTGGTTTTTGCGACGCTCGGCTCGATAACCTCTAATTCAAGCATGGGGTCGATGAACGAGGCTCCGGGGCTTTGTATCATAGAAAAGGCGCCCTCGTGGCTGTTGTGGGAGCGTATTTCAAAAAAGGCGCCCGAACTTGGAACGCCGTCCGCCTTTAACGGCGATATTGAGAAAAGCAAATGGGTCTCTTTTACGGTCACCTTCCGGGGCCCGGAGTTTATCGCCGCCCTTGAAACGTTGACCGGAAGAAAAGCAGGGGCCGCGGGCGTGATAACCATAAAAGACTCGAGCTGGCTGCTTTCTTTCGCGATGGTGCCGTCCCCCTGCTTCAGGGACCAGCCTGAGCACGTCAGCGTCTGCTGGGGGTACGGCTTGTTCCCTGAAAAGACCGGCAACCATGTAAAAAAGAAAATGTCCGAATGTACGGGCGAGGAGATCCTTACAGAGCTTTGCTCTCATCTCGGGTTTAACGGCGAGCTGGACCTTATCGTTAAAACTTCCGCGTGCATTCCCTGCTTTATGCCGTACGTGACGAGCCAGTTCCTGCCAAGGACAAAAGGCGCCCGGCCGGAGGTCGTGCCGCGGGGCATCGCCAATCTCGCGCTGTTGGGACAGTACTGTGAGCTGCCCGACGACATAGCGTTCACCATGGAATACTCGGTCAGGTCCGCTCAAAAGGCCGTCTATTCGCGTTTGAACCTTGACCGGCGGGTTTCCCCCGTTTACAAGGGGCACAGGGACCTTCGGAATATCTACAAGGCGCTGCGGACCATCTTTACGCTGCCCGCATAAAACCGCCTGAACGGGGAACTTGACGGGGAATAAAGCGGCGGCCGGCTCCGGGCAATAAACCAGGGAACGGTTATGCTGATAGATTTCTTTGAGGAATACCCCGATAAGATAAACCTGCGAAAAGCGGAACTGATAGATTTCGATTCCACTATCTACCTCGCCGCCCGCTCTTTCCGGGAATTCCGCGAGGCGGAAAAACTGCTGAAAGAAGCGAACCCGAAATTAAGGGCGGCCTTTTGGCCCGTCCTGGAAAGCTCCTATTGGATCTCGCCGTTCGCGCGGCCTTCGGAACTGGCCGCCTTGTTCGAGGCGCTCCTGGCGGAAGGCCGGGGCGGCCGGTTGGAAATACTTCTTGACCTTGAGCTGCCGCTGCTCAGGAAATCGCTGCTCTTGATGGAGTTCGTCCATTTCCTGAAGAACAAAACGGCCATAAAAAATTTTTTAAGCGACTGCGGAAAGCAAAATACAGGCGTGACGACGGCCGAATATCCCGGTCTTTGCCGGGCGATGCGCTTGTTTTACCAGTTCGCGGGGCTCTCCTGGCCGGCCGGGGTTTCTCCGCACAAGCGGATCATCCTGTTCTATTCAAGCATGGTGAAAAGGGAATGGCAGGATAAGCTTTTCAGACGCTATCTTTCCGAAGAGGCAAGAAGGACCGGCCGCGCCATTCAGGTCGGCCTTGGCACAATCGCGCGGGGAGCTTTCGGCGACGAGCCCGTTCTTTCCCCGGCCGGACTCGGGAGGGACCTGTCTTTCCTGAAAGAGAACGGAATAGAAAGAGCCGTCATTTTCAGGCTGGGCGGGTTGAACAAGGACTACCTCGACACCGTAACCCGGTATCTATAGTATTTTTCGCCAGCCCGTCCGCCGCGGCGGCTGGTCGGCGGCGGAATTCCGCTGAAGAATGATGTTTAAGACGGCCCTGCGCCGGCGCTGCCGGGCAGGCGAAAAACAATGAGCTCGCCGTCCTCATACACCGGTTTGCCCAAAAGCCGCTTGTAGTGTTCGCTAAATAAAAGTACGGACCTGTCGTACAGCAGGAAATTTCCCGACTCCCGGCCTTTGATGTACACTGAGCTGATCATCTTATGCAGAACGAGGTAATCCGCCGCGCTGCGCAGCACTTCTTTCTCGTCTGCAAGATCGACCATATTCCTGAAGAGCGTGCGGCTTTTAACAGCCGCGCTGTTGAGAAAAAAATCCGGGCGCGTGTAGGCCAGCGTCAGCTTTTCCGACTTTATCCGCGCGCCCATCGCGTCGCTGACGGACAAGAAGATCAGCCCGGGGACGCTGCAATAGCCCGCGAATACGCGCTTGCGGTGCTCAAGCTGGTAGAAATACAGCAAATTGCTATGGTCCGCGAAGTCGAACGGATATTCGATGATCGCACGCGCCGCCGGGTCCGCGGCGAGCCGCCTGTAAAATTCCGGGATCTCCCCCCTGGAGATCTCGTGCGACCCCAGGAAGTGGTTGGACCGCGATCTCGACCAGTGTCCGTATTCGTAGGAGCCCTGGAACGCCAGGTGACCGGTGAAATTGTTCGGCGCGCGGTAGATGACAGGCAGCGGCCCCTTGACGTAAAGGACGAAGACGGCCGTACAGATGCAGGAGGCCGGCAGTACCCGGCGTAGCAAAGGCGGGGCGGTCCTTTTCTCCAACTCCTCCAGCAGTTCATGGAAACCGACGGCGGCGCACAGGAGGATCAGAGGGATGATCGCGATACAATACCGCAGAAAGATCGCGCTGCAGTTAATGCCGCCCGGATTGAAAAAGAGCACGAACACGATACTTACGAGCACGCCGGAGTACAGCAGGGCGGCAAGAGAACGCTCATATCGGTGGAGGCGCAGGCAGCCGAACAGCGCCAGGCCGAAAAATACCGCGGCCGCGGCTCCGGCCGCGGTCCCGCTGATCAGTTCCAGGATATTGAGGATATCTATCCCGCTGAACTCCGGCGCATTGAGCGGTACCCCTGCCCTGTTGAAAGCATAATTAAATACGGCCGCAAAGAGGCTGACGCCATGGACCAGCATGACCGCTAGGGTTTCGCCGGGGGGGATGGCCAGGGCCCAGGCGGCCGAAGCGCGGCCGCCGTACTGTTTGTACAGGGATATAGCCGCCAGCGCAGCATAGGGCGCCGCCCCCATGGCCACCGCCGAAGGATGCGCATAGGCGGCGGCGGTGCTGGCGAGAACGAACAGCGCTGCGCAGGCTCTTTTGCCGGAGGACGCCCACCGGAACGCCGCTATGAGCCCCAAAAAGGACAGGAGAGGGATCAGAATATAGGTTCGGGAGAAGCGGCTGTAAAAGACCAGGAACGGAGATACCGCCAGCAAATAGGAGAAAATAATTCCCGCGCGCTCCGGGACGATCTTCCGGACCAGGAGCGGCAGTATCACCACCATCGCGCAGCCGGCGGACAGCAGCGGTAATCGCATGTTCCATTCCGAAACGCCGGCGCCGTGATAGCAAAGGAAAAGATAGGCGTTCAGCAGCGGGCTGGAGTAGGGGTTGAGCTTCGACTGAGTAATTACTTCAAGGAAAGACCTGTTTTTGATGAAGGACAGGCCGTGCCATTCGTCGTCGAGCAGGATCTGGCCCTGAAGCAGGTACAGCCGCAGGCAGGCGCCGAGGATGAACGCGCCTGCCAGTAAAAGCAGGTATGTCTTATTCGCTTTATCGCCCATGTCGAGCGTCCGGCAGTTATTTGACATGTTCTGTGTATTCCGTACTCGCAAAATAAAACCGCCGCGCCCGCCTGTAGTAAACAATTGATCCGCCGCCAACAGACGGGTGAACTCCGTCCCGGAGAATTCCTCCGCCCGGGCGCCGCGGTGGATCTTGTGCTTTTCCGGAAAAACCGCCGACTTTTTGTATTATAGATTAAATGGACGGAGGGGGAGTCTTTTTTAAAATTCCAGGCAGAGGAAAAGCAAGTTTTTCCGTAAGGAGCTTCCGATAAGCTGCCTTATATTGCTACATTTTCATACTGGTAACTTCTTCGCGGACTTTCCAGGACCTGCACCATCACTGGATATTCCCGGTACTGGCAACGATAATTTCCGCCCAATGGGCGCTGGCGGGAGGGCTGCTGAAGAGCGCCCGGCTGGAGCGGCTGCCGGACCTGAAGGCGGCCCGTCTGTACTGCTTTTCACGCTGGGCGTCCTGCTGCTGATGGGCGTGGTGCGGCACCAGACCATCATATTCTTGAACCTGCTTATAGCGTGCGCCGGTGCGGCTGCCGCCGGGCGCCAGCGCGGCAAAGCTGCCTGAACTTAAACCGCGCGCTTGAACGCGGGATTGCGGCTGGTCAGAGGGTGTCGGGGGAAACGTTCACTGCTTTGCCGTTCTTCCAGATGGCCAGGGGGCGGCCGGTCTTTTTGTGTTCGGCTACTACTTTTTTTACGGCGGCTTTCATGGCCCTTTCGGCTTTGTCCTGCAGGGAGAGTCGTTTTTTCATAGGTTGACTGATTCCATTATTATACCGAAAATTTTCTGGTTTTCCACCGTTAAGCTGCCGCCGGCGCCCTTGGCGGCCAGCACGGGTTTCTCGCCGGAATTGTCGAACAGCATCCAGGTGTCGGCCAGCAGGGAGTAGGCGTTGAAAAAATTGGCTATGGAGCGGGGGAAGCGGCGCCGGACGTCGTTGGACAGCACGTCGTGGCCGCCCTCCGCCACGCGGTTCTTTACGCGCAGCAGGGAAAGGTCCACGCCGGGCATCCACAGGAAGAACAGGTGCACTTTATAGCCGGCCTCTTTCAGGCGCCGGAACATGTTGACATGGCCGCGGCCCGACAGGGTGGTCTCAAAACCGAATTCTTCGCCGCTCCTGGTGAATTCGCGTATGCGGGTAAGCACCAGTTTCCCGGCCTTCAGCGCTACTATCTTGGGGTCGAACGGGGACAGGCCGCCGGCGATCAGGTCGGCGTTGACGAAATTGGCGCATTTGGCGTAATTGGGCAGGAATTCCCGGGCGAAAGTGGTTTTGCCGGAGCCGTTGGGGCCGGCTACTATGTACACATTGGAGGCTTTGCCCATCATTGGAATTATAGCAGTTTAGGGTAAAACCGGCGGCCGCGCAGGCCGGGGCTTACCGGATCTCGGAGCGGCGGGCGCGCATGCCGGCGGCGTTGTCCTGTATGGGTTTATTATCCGGGTAGCGCCGGGCCAGGTCCTGCATCAGCGTCCAGGCTTCGCGCCGCCGGCCGCTGTGCCACAGCGCCATGTTGTAGGCGTTCTGGAAATCCGGCTGGGCCGGGTACAGCGCGGGCAGCGGCTTGAGCACCGCGGCGGCTTCGGCGGCGCGGCCGCTTTCCAGCAGGATAAGCCCCAGGCGGTAGGTGGCGAAGGAGCGCGGACGGTTGCGCACCGTCCAGCGGTAATTGTCCTCGTCCGTACCCCTCAGCCGCACTTCGGCGTGGGCCAGAGTCATCCAGAAAAGGCAGACCGCCCCCACCAGCACGGCCGGGACGGCGCGCAGCCAGGGCTGCGGGCGCTCCCGGAGTTTCATCAGCAGCGTAACCAGGAAGACGAAGACGGCCGGCGAAGCCATGAACACCCATTTGTCCATCATCACCAGCGTGATGATTATGGCCGGCACCCGCGGGGCCAGCAGCAACAGGAACCAGCCCAGGCAGAAGGCCGTGACGCGCCGGTTCACCGGCAGCAGGAACAGGGCGCCGGTGCCCGCCGCCAGGGCGGCCAGGCTCACGCCCCAGTAGGGCGTGGCGCTGAGCGCGGTGGGCCAGGTTTCAAGGCTGAGCGGCGCCAGCAGCACCGCCAGGTAATGGAACACCACGTCGGGGAAGACCGTGAACAGGAACTTCAGGGACCCGGCCGCGCCGGCTCCCGGCGGCACGGTAACGTACAGAGCGCGCATTATAAGGAAGAGGGCGCACAGCGGCAGCAGCCACAATACTTTGGCGTAGTCTTTTTTGGGCCGGCCCTGGTAGGCGAAGCACAGCGCCAGCAGGGCCGGCAGCAGCACATTGCTTTCCTTGGCGAACAAGGCCGGCGCCGCCAGCAGCCAGGCCGCGCGCGGCCTGCCTTTCAGGTACAGCAGCAGCACGCAGAGCATCAGGAAATTAGCCATCGACTCGCCGCCGGTGGCGGCCAGCAGATCGTCGATTATCACCGGGTTCACGGCGAACAGGCAGGCGGCCGCCAGGGCCACGTGAACGGAGAACCCCAGCGCGCTCAGCAGGTAGAACAGCAGCACGGCGTTGGCGGCGTGGAACAGCAGCGAGACGGCGTGGTAGCCGGCCGGGCGGCGCCCCCACAGCGCGTATTCCACGCGCACCATCAGGCCCAGCAGCGGCCGGTAGTAGAACATGCCGGTCTCTTTGTGTACGTTCTCGGTGAAATCCGAAACCACGCCCTGCGCCGTAAGGCCGGGCGTGATCTGCACGGCGCGCAGCAGGAAGGGGTCGTCGATCATGAACCCGGTTTTTAGCGTGGGCCAGAAGGAGGCGAAGCAAAGGGCGGCTATGAGCAGCGGCTTCCAGTACCTGACCGGTCTTGCTAGTGAAGTGGGGAGGGTGTGGTTCATTAACTGGCAGGCGCGCCGCGCGGCTCAGGCCTGGTCGGTGTCTTCAACCCAGCGCAGGGTGCGGAAGCGCCGGAAATGTGAAAAAGTTTCCCGGATATTCCCGGACTGCACCAGTGCCAGCATTATGAACAGCACGCCGGCGGCGAAGATAGCCTTGGCGTAGACCATAAGCCCCGGCAGCTTGAAGGCGTCCGAAAGCATCCACATCGTGTTCATCCAGATCCAGCAGTTGATGGCCAGGTTGATCATGAAGATCGCGGGGCGCTTTTCGATGTAAAGGAGGCCCAGCCCGGTGAGTACCGTGGGGAAAATAAAGAAGACGCCTGTTCCCGCCAGCCCCAGCATCCAGAAGGCGTCCATGAAGAACCAGGCGACGGAGTTGGTCGTGTCCAGCGCGTCTTTGGACATGAAGAAGGGGCGTTGGGGGGCGTTGTTGTTCATTGTTCGGGTTGAGCGGGCTTAATTTCCGCGGGAGCGGCCGGCTGTTCAGCGCGGATCTTCAGAATGGCTTCCAGCGCTTCCACTCTTTTTTCCAGCAGGGCCAGCCTGTCGGGCTGGCCGTCGGCCGGCGCGGCTGCGGCGGGCTGCGCGGCGGGCGCGGCGCCGGAGAACAGGTGGTAATAGCGCACTTCCTTCTGGCCCGGCTGGCGCGGCTGGCGGGCCACGAAAGCGCCTTCCGCCCTGGCGCATAATTCCTGCAGCAGGCCTTCCACTTCGGCGGTGCCGGTGAATTCGCAAAGCCGGTCGGTGCGCCCCTTTATTTCGCCGGGGGTCTGCGGCCCGCGCAGCAGCAGCACGGTTATGATGCCGGTCAGTTTCGCGTCGTCGGAGTTTATGAGGTTGCTGATGTAATGGCGGAATTTAGGCACCCGGTCGCCGGGGGCCTGCACGCGCTCAGCGAGGTTCTTGTCTATGAGCGTCTGCACGGCCCGGCCCATGGCGTCGGTGTCCAGTTCCATCACCGGGTCGCGGCTGGTCTTCTGGTTGCAGGCGTTGAGCAGCGCGTTGAAGGTGAGCGGGTACTGTTCGCGGGTGGTCAGCGATTTCTCTACGAGCGAGCCCAGCACCCGGGCTTCCACGGGGTTCAATTCTATGATCATAATGATTCCTCCCCGGTCCGGCTCCGGCAAGCCGGAGCCCGGTTAATCGTTCCGCGCTACCCTAATCTTTAAAAAACAGGCCGGTGCGCGAGAGCGTAAAGAAAATGATAGTGTCCTTGACCTTCAGGTCTCTCAAATTCCTGGATTGGCGCTCCCGGACGCTGGCGTTGACGTCGAAGTCCCATTTTTTGCCCAGGCTTACGGTCGCTCCCCCGGTAAACCCGGTCCCGGTAGAATTGGTGTTATTCAGTTTCATGCTGGTGAATTCCGCGCCCGCGCGCAGCGAGACAAAGCCTGCCAGCCGCTGCTCAATAGCGGGCATGAATTTGGAAATACTGGAGTCCAGGTCGGAGTAGATATAATTCGTCTGCTTGAGCACCAGGAAAGTGCGTTTCTGGTTCATGGCGAACGTCAGAGTGTTTTCCTGCACGGCCGGCATGGTGTAAGGTACATAGTCCCCATGCTGGGCGATCACGGTATAGTATTCGCCTTTCAGGGTGGTATGCGTGTAGTAAGAGTCCAGGAAAAGCGTGTTCGCGGTGTTTTTTAGCAGCAGGCCGCCGGTAAAAGACATGCCATTCTCCGCAGGGGCGTCGGTGTAATAGTCCCCCTTGAAACTGAGGTTGTTGGTTAAGTCGGGGAGGCGGTGCGCTATATAATAGTTCCTGTTTTTTGCAAGGAAACCGATACCTCCGCCAACAGCGATGTTCTCGGATATTTTAAAGCCGGAAGACAGGATAGGTCCGCCGATGCTGACCTGGTCATTGGCAAAGACTTCGTAATACCCGTTGCCCGAAGGCGGCCCCATGATCATGTCCTTGGTGGAAAAAAATGTCATTTCAAGTCCCAAGCCCCACCCTTTTTTAAGAGGCATCGTGTACCCTCCGCCAAACCGCGACGCCTCCTCGGAGACATTGACTTCCCCGGGTTTAATAGTGGGCGAGGGATCCGTTTGAGCGCTGCTGCCGGTAAGATAAGCCTTATCCTTCAGTAGAAGGCCCAGGTAGGCCGGATTCTCGTACGGCACATATAATTCCGGCATTACCTTGAACCTGGTGGTGGTGGTGAACAGCTTGTTGATATAGACATTCACCGCGGCGTTGCCGGGGTCCAGTTTGTTCGCCTCTGTCAGTTCCTTCTTCGCGGCTGTAAAATCCTTTTTGTCGTAGGCGTCCACGGCCTTGGAGAACTTTATTGCCGCTTCCTGCGGCTTCTCTATGTCCCTGGCTACCATTACCGTGGCGTTGGCGTCGAAATGCTTTACTATTTTTTCGGAACACTTGGACGAAATATATTCATATTTACTTAATTTGTCCGTTATCTTGTCTTCGAAGGCGATTTCGCCCGTGGCGGTATTCAGCACTTTGAAAGTAACGGTGAGGTTTCCCATCAAGTCGAAGATCTTGCCTGTCACCAGGTAATCGGCGGCCAGCATTTTGCCCAGCTCTATGCTGTTTTTTGCATCCACCGCGCCGGAGAGCGTGAAGGCCTGTTCCTTGAAGGCTTCTTCCCTTTTTTCACGGTCAATAAGGGCCATGTTCCTGGCTTTGGATAATTCGATGCTGATAAATTCCGAGAACCCTTTGCCCAGATATTTATACTGGGGGTTGTCGGACTGAACAGAGAAGTCCAGTACGGAGATGCGGTGGGCTTGTCCGGAGGAACAGTTGGCGGCGCCGGCTGTGGCACCCAGGAGCAGCCAGACAATAGCCGGGACGGATATGGCCTTCTTAAAAAACAACTGCCGGATAAATGAGGTATACATTGTGGTTTCCTTAAGGAAGCTCGACAAGACTTTGAAGACTTTAATAACCCAGACTAAGGGCAATTATATAATTATTTTCATTGGCTGACGATATACAAGCGGTCTTTGCCGCTTGTCGGCGGCGGACTTGTGCTGATCCCGCGGTTATTGCGGCAGGCAGAAATATGCGGCCAGCATGGCCTCGGCGTAGCAGGCGAACTCCAGGTAAGCGTCGGGGCGCTCCAGGCCCGGCGTCTTCGACCCCTTTAACCCTGGAATTAGAGGGTTTGCGCCGGTTATTCCGGCAGCGGCGGCGGGCTGCGCTCAAGCTTGCAGAACCGGAACTCCGGTTGTTCGGGTATGACGCAGGTATAAAAGCCATTGTGGACTTTATCCGGCAGCTTATGCGCCGCTCCCGGGTATTTAAGATTTGACTGACGGCCTCTTTGTTATATAATACGCGCAGGGGAAAGATCCATAAATTACGTTCTGTGTCCGGGCGGCATCCAGGTTTGAACAACCGTGCCGGAAAGACGCTGAAGCTGGCGGAGCCCGGCTCGGGGCCGGACAGGGGAAGATGCAGCGGCCGCCGGGCATAGCGACAGCCGCGGCCCCGCGGCAGCCGGCGCCTGCGGCACGCGCAACCGGATGGAGTGCACCGCGCCGGGTCACGCCGTGAACCTGGCCGGACTTCAGGGGGGGAATGACGGAAACTAAAGAAGGGAAGACGGCGGGGGCGGAGCTGCTGCTGGTGGACGATATGCCGGCCAACCTGGAGCTGCTGTCCTATATGCTGAAGGCCGGCGGCTACAAGACCCGCCTCGCCGCCAGCGGCGCCGAGGCGCTGGCGGCCTGCGCGGCGGAGCCGCCCGAGCTGGTGCTGCTCGACATAAATATGCCGCAGATGGACGGCTACGAGGTGTGCCGCCGGCTGAAGGCCGACGAGCGCCTGGCCGGCATTCCGGTAATTTTCCTCAGCGCGCTGGAGGAGACCGTGGACAAGGTCCGGGCCTTCGAGGCCGGCGGCGTGGACTATATCTGCAAGCCGTTCCGCACGGAGGAGGTGGAGGCGCGGGTCAGGGCGCAGCTGCAGCTGCGCCGCCAGGGCCGGCTGCTGGAGCGCAACTACGAACAGCTCAAGCAGCTTGAGAAGCAGCGCGACGGCCTGGTGCACATGATCGTGCACGACCTGCGCACCCCGCTGGCGGTGATCCTGTCGTACCTTGATCTGTTAGCCAAGGACGCCGCCGGCGCGCTGCCCCCGGCCGCGGACGAGGACGTCGCCGCGGTGCGCAAGGCCGCGGAGGTCATGATGCGGCTGGTCAGCGATATCCTCGACATCAGCAAGATGGAGAGCGGTAAAATGAACCTGAGCCTGGCCGACTGCGATGTGCGGGCCCTCGCCGGGAAGGTAGCCGGCGAGATGAGCAGCCTGGCAGGCCGCCGTAAACTGACGGCGGAGACGGGCGGCGGCCCGGTTTTGGTGAAGGCGGACGCCGAACTGTTGTGCCGGGTGCTGAAGAACCTGGTGTCCAACGCCCTGAAATTCGCTCCGGCCGGGGGCGGCTATGTGCTGCTGCGCGCGGGCGCGGCGCCCGGGGGCGCGCGCGTAACTGTGGAGAACAACGGCCCGGACATCCCAGCGGAGTTCCAGCAGAAGATCTTTGAGAAGTTCGGGCAGGTTACCGCCGGCGGGGTCAGGCACCCGTATTCCACCGGGCTGGGACTCAGCTTCTGCAAGCTGGCCGTGGAGGCGCACGGCGGCCGCATCGGCGTGGAGAGTTCCCGCGGCAAGCCCACGGTTTTCTGGTTCGAGCTGCCGGCCGGGGCCTGACCGCGCGCAAACCGCCGGGCAGCCCTGCGTGGATAACCCGGGAGCCTTTCTGGCCGGTGCCGGAGGCCATCCCGGCCTTCCCGGAGCCGGTCTCGTTCGCAGACGCGGTGCGCCGGCGGTTCTTCCGCGTGGTTATTTTGCCGTGGTAGGGGAGGACGCGTAGGCAGCCAGCTTGGCGTTCTCCTTTACCGGGCCGCCGGCGAAGGCGCTGAAATAAGCCAGGTATTCTTTCACCGAAGCGGCGGCGGCCCAGCTGCGGTACTCGTCGGCGGCCAGCATTGCCTCGGCGTAGCAGGCGAATTCCAGGTAAGCGTCGGGGCGCTCCAGGCCCAGCGGGCTCAGGTCCGCGGTCTTGTAGGCGCGCACGTGCAGGATGGTCTCGGCCGAAGGCGCGAAGCGGAAAATTTTGGTGATGTGCGGGAAGGCCGTTACAAAACCTATCCCCTCCGGGGCCAGCCGCAGCAGGGCGGCCTCGAAGGCGGCCGGCGTCAGCGCGGACAGCGGCCATTCGTATTTTTCCGGCTGGGGACGGCCCGGTATGCTTACGTAGTAAATTTTAAAAGCCGAGAGCCCGCCGGCGAAAGTCAGCAGCTTGCTGCCGTCCACGCGCGAATCGTATTTTCCGCAGGGTTTAATTTCCATGGATCGTTCCTTTAAGCTGCGGCCTCCGCGGCGATAGCGCGGCGGCGTGCCAGCAAAAACACCCACATCGAACCGTTGGTGAGGGTCAGCACCAGCGGGTAAAGCCAGGTGGACGGCGTGTACTGGTTGATGGCCAGCAGCGAAAAGCCTGCCGCCAGGCACGAGAAGAAATAGCTGATCGCCAGCTCTTCGCGCGGCCTGGCCCAGGACTTGCGCAGGGTGGGCAGGTAACCGATGGTGTCTATGAAACAGACGATCAGCACCGACCAGAACGGGGTTTTCGTGGCCATCCACAGCGGGATTGCGGACAGGGCTACGGCCAGCGTCAGCCAGTCGAGGCGCTTGATGTCCTTTTCGCCTTTGAAATAGCTGAGGGCCACCAGCAGGAAGCAGGTGAAACAGCCGAAGCCGCGCGCCCAGGCGCCGGGGCCGGCGCCTTCCGCCACCTGCGCGGCGAAGCCGATGCTGGAAATGGTGCCCCAGATCAGCCACGAAAAACCGTGCGGGTGCGTGCGGCCGCGGAAGATGGCGTTGAAATAACCCGCGCGGGAACAGACCATCATGGCTACGGATAAATAACCGAACAGGGTTTCGGTGTTGAGCATAAGCATTGTTGCGGCGGCCGGCGGGGACGGCTTTACTTTTTCAGTCTCTCGAGCGTGACGATATTCTCGGCGCCGTAGAGTTCCTTCAACTGCGGCAGGGTGTTCTTTGTGAAGGCCAGTTCCGCCCAGGCCATGAAAAACACCCAGCGCGGCTGCTCCCGCAGAAGCTGCGCCGTGGGCAGCTTCCCGCATTCACCTATGGCCACCGGCCTGCCGCCGGCCAGGCCCAGGATATAATTGTACCACTTCGGGGCGTAGCCGTCGGCGTAAATGTCGAAGGCCAGGATATCCGAGTAGGCGGGGCCGGGATCGTATTGTTCCAGGTCCCGGCCCAGGTCCTGCACGTCCCACACCCAGATCAGATTCGTCAGACCCTTGGTCAGCGTAAAATAGTCGTGCGTCAGCCGGAACAGTTTGCGCGTCCCCGCCGGTCCGGGCCGGCCGCCCCACCAGAACAGCCCCTGGTTCATTTCATGCAGCGGCCGGAATACCACCTCGACGCCTTTGTCTTCGAGGTATTGCAGGTAGACGGCGATCTGGTCCATCCGCTGTTTCCAGCGGCCGTTCAGTTCGGTGCCGTCGGTCGTAAGCTGCGCCCATTGCTCGTCGGTGAGACGGCTCAGCAGGCCGTTCTTGTCCCAGCCGCAGGGTTCGGCCAGCGCCGGCGAGCAGCTGTGCCACATCAGCTGCACTATGGCGCCCTTTTTCCATTGTTTTTCCGCCTCGTAGACCAGGGTCCGGCGCGCGGCTATGTTCTCCGGCTGGAACAGGAAATCCCCGCTCCAGAGCCCGGGGTATTTGCCCGTGGCCGCGAAGATCTTCTCCGTCCACCTGGCGGGGTCGGAATTCGGCTCGCGGTTGTGTTGCCCGGCTACCGTTTTCTTCCCGGAAATACTCCGCAGGTAAGCCAGCACCTTGAAGCGGGCCGGGCCCGGCGCGGGCTCCGGGGCGTCTTTTCCCGGCGGGACCGCGTGAACAGGCGGGGCCGCAGCCTTGACGGTAGCAGCGGGCAGTTCTGTTGCCGGTACGCCGGCTGCGGCGTCCCCGGGGCCGGAGGACGCGGCGCACGCGGCCCGTTGGCAGCAGAGCGCCGCCGCGGTCGCGGTCAGCACTGCCAGCGCTGTGTTCCTTAGTTTCATATGAACGGGCTGTTCAGCCCGGTACGGCGGCCTGTCTTTGATAGTATAACGCACCCGGAAATTTTGTCAAGAGAACGCGGCCGGCGGCGCGGGCGCGCCGGCGGACGTGAAAAAACCGCCGGGCCGGCCCGGCGGTTTTAATAGCCCCGCGGGGCTTATTCCACGCCCAGCAGTTCCACGTCGAACAGCAGTTCCGCGTCGGGAGGGATCACGCTGCCCGCGCCCCTTTTGCCGTAGCCGAGGGCGGACGGGATTATAAGCTTGCGCTTGCCGCCTATCCTCATGCCGGAAACGCCTTCGTCCCAGCCCTTGATCACGTGGCCCGCGCCCAGCTTGAAGGTGAACGGCTCGTTGCGGTCCACGGAGCTGTCGAATTTTTTCCCGCCGGGGAAGGTGCCCGTGTAATGCACGGTCACTTCCTTGCCGCTCACCGCGGCGGGGCCTTCGCCTTCCACCACGTCGATATATTTCAGCCCCGACTTGAGAGTCACTTCTTCGTTCGCCATTTTTCCTCCTGTCCGGATAAAATCTGAGCCCGCTGCGCTGTAGATAGTATAAAAAAAGCGGCAGAGGTGGGAAACGCGCGCCATTGAAAACGGCGCGGATTTCGATTACACTATAACAGGGCCGCTGGCCTGGCAATAACCGTAGCGTTGGCCCGGCCGCGGCAGCTTGGGGAATAAGGGGCGTTGAACTTATGACTTTACAACTGAAGCTTTCCCTGAAGTCCCTCTTTTTCGTTCTAGCTTTAGCCGTTCTTTATTTCGCGCCGCGGCCCGCGGGCGCTGAAACCCTGACGCTGACCACTTATTACCCCGCCCCTTATGGCGGCTATGTCAGCCTGCTGACCACGGGCCCCACTTTCCTGGCCAGGGACGCCGACTATGTAACCGTGGGAAAAACAGGCGACTTCTCGGACAAGCTCCTGGTGAACGGCAATATTAAGGCCACGAACAATATCTCCGGAGGAAATGTTTTCGCCGGGGGCAAGCCCGTGATCACGACCGTGGTATGCGACCTGCCGCTGGTGTGCACGGTAACAAATAACACCCTGCACATAAGCCTGGCGGCGGCCGCCTGCAGCGCGCCGGAGCCGGCCTGCGGCGCCACCACCACCGGAGTGGACGCTTTCGGGGCCCCTTGCGAAAAAAAAGGCGAAGCCTGCCGCTACCAGTGCCCGAACCATCCCAATGACCGGGCCGACAACTTCTGCGGGGTGAACCATTTCGGGGAAACCACCTGCAAAGGCCAGGTGCAATTCGGGCCTACCTGCTACTGGATGCACGTCTGGTCGAAAATAGACGGCTGCCATCACACCCAGAACACCGAGAACTGCGCGCCGGTCAACTGAACTCCGTCCGGGCTGGAAAAAGGACGGCCGGGGTTGTCCTTTTTTGCTTAGCGCTCCTCAGCGCGGCCTACCCTTTTTAGGGTAGTACTTCCCGGGGTGAAATTACGTATAATCTGCCTGACACCTGCCGAGAAGGCCCGCAAGGGCGGTTTTCGGCAGGTAATGGTTTTTTATGCGCTTAAGATCCCGCAATGTGTCCTGGGTGATGTTGTGCGGGGGTAGGAGGTCCTTAGCGATAAGGGCCGCGCGGCCGCCGCAAGGCGGCCGCGTCCTTTTAGGGGCCGCGCCTGCAAAAAAAGGACAGTACTGGTTTTTATTTGTATAATAAAAAATAGATTTTTGCGAAATTATACGGAGGGACTTCATAATGGCTAAACTTAAAATAAATCCTGCGGTGGTCAAGAAGAACGCGGAGCTGTGCCGCAAGCGCAAGATAGTTATGCCTACTTTCGCCCAGATGAAGGACCCCAGCCGTATCCCGGATAAAATAAAAAAAGCCCTTAAGCCCGTCGGACTCTGGGATATCAACCCCATTAATCTTTTTCGCATCAACTGGCACAACGACCACAAGACCGGCGGCTTCGGCCCGGTCAACATGCTGGAGATCCCCAAGGAAATAACCGGTATAGACGCCCGCGTGATCGGCATAGTCGGCAAATATTTCCCCACCGGCGCGCATAAAGTAGGCGCCGCCTTCGGCTGCCTGGCCCCGCGCATGGTCACCGGCGAATTCGACGCCGAAGCGCAGAAAGCCGTCTGGCCTTCCACCGGCAACTACTGCCGCGGCGGCGCCTTCGATTCAAAGCTGCTGGGCACCACCCCCGTGGCCATCCTGCCCGAGGGCATGAGCAAAGAGCGCTTCGACTGGCTAAAGGAGATAGGCTCCGAAGTGATCGCCACCCCTGGCACCGAATCCAATGTGAAGGAAATTTATGACAAGTGCTGGGAGATCAAGAAGACGCGCAAAGACTGCGTGATCTTCAACCAGTTCGAAGAGATGGGCAATCCCACCTGGCATTACCACGTAACAGGCGCGGCCCTCGAAGAAGCTTTCAACAGCATTAAGGGCCCGAAGAGCAGGCTTGCCGCTTTCACTTCCGCTACCGGCAGCGCCGGCACCATCGGCGCGGGTGATTACCTCAAGAAGAAGTTCCCCGGCATGAAGATCACCGCCTCCGAGGCGCTACAGTGCCCCACCATCCTCAATAACGGCTTCGGCGAGCACCGTATCGAGGGCATCGGCGACAAGCACATCCCCTGGGTGCACAATGTCCGCAACACCGACGTGGTCACCGCCATCGACGACGAGGCCTGCGTGCGCATAGCCCGCCTGTTCAACGAGCCCGAGGGCAAAAAAGTGCTGGCCGGGTACGGAGTGAAGAAAGAGGTCATCGAGCAGCTCTCGCTGCTGGGCTTCTCCGGCATTTCCAACCTGCTCAGCGCCATCAAGACCGCCAGGTATTACGAAATGGGCGCGGACGACGTGGTGGTGACCGTATTCACCGACTCTATGGACCTTTACGGCTCGCGCCTTAAGGAAATGGAAAAGGAAATGGGCAAATACACCCGCGAGAACGCGCTGGTGGACTTCGAGCGCCGCCTGCTGGGCTGCACCACCGACTATATGAAGGAGCTCACCTATACGGACCGCAAGGCCGTGCATAACCTCAAGTACTTCACCTGGGTGGAGCAGCAGGGCCGCAATTCCGCCGAGCTTCGCCGGCTGTGGGACCCGTCCTACTGGGACGAGACCTTCGGCATGGTGGAAGAATACGACAGGCTCATCACGGCTTTCAATAATGAGGTAGGGCTGTAGGGAGCTGTCCGCCCGGCGGCCGGGCGGGTCCTGCTATGTCCACAAAAGGCGTCTTCCGGGTAGAATGTCCCCTCTGCGGCGAAAGTTTCGACGCCGACTTCTGGACCGTGGTGCGCGGCGACCGCGACGAGAAGGTCAAGGAGCTGATCTTCAGCGGGGAATTCGACATCCTGATGTGCCCCAAATGCGGCGGCCTGTTCCAGCATGAAGAATCTTTTCTTTACCTGGACCCGGGCAAGGATCTCCTGGCCTTCGTGATGCCGGAGAGTTACGCGCCGGAAAAAGATAAATGGATAGCGAAAATGCGGGCGGATTACGAGCCGGTGCGCGCCCCGCTGGCCGCTAATCACAAGCTTTCCGGTGAACCCCTCTGGTTTTTCGGCCTCGGCCCGCTGGCCGAACTGCTGGAAGGGGACCGGGATCGCGAGGAAGAGACGGAAGTAGTGGAATTCATGGCCCGCGAAGCCGGGCTGGAACTGCTGGCCGTAAAACCCGCCGTGGCGCGCGAGCTGGACCTGCCGTTCTCCCTTCCCGTGCCTAAAGGGCTGAGGAACCGCGCCGCCGCGCTAAAAGCCGCGCGGGAACTGCTGGCGAAGAATGACGCGCTGTCCCGCCTGAAAAACCTCGAGGCGGCCCTGCTCGCCGCCAAAGACGACGCCGTCCCGTTCGTAAAAGCTGATGAAGCTGCCTCCTCTTAACTCACTGCCTATCCTTGAAAAAGCCGCCGCCCTGGCCGCCGCGGCCGGGTTCGAGATCTACGCCGTGGGCGGCTGCGTGCGCGACTGGGCCATGGGCAAGGTCAGCGAAGACATCGATTTCCTGGTCAGCGGCGACGCCGTGGCGCTGGTGGAGGCGTTGTCCCGCGAGTACGGCGGCAAGTATCAGAAATTCGGACCTTTCCAGACGGTCCGTTTCTTCCCGGCCGCCTGGGGCCGGCTGGATTTCGCCAGGTTCAGGAAGGAAACCTACGCCCGCCCCGCCGCCCTGCCCGCCACCGAGCCGGCCAATACCGTGCTGGAGGACCTGGGCAGGCGCGACTTCGCCTGCAATGCCATGGCCGTGCGCCTCGACGGGCCCGGCGCCTTCGAACTTATAGACCCTTATGGCGGCCTGCAGGATATCCGGGCCGGGACGCTGCGCGTGCTGCATGAAAAAAGTTTCGAGGACGATCCCACCCGAGTCTACCGCGCGGCCCGCTTCGCCGGCCGTTTCGGCTGGCGGCTGGAGGACGGCACCTCTTCCCTGCTGGCGGCCGCGGTAGAGGGCGGAACGCCCGGCCTGCTGTCGCGCGAGCGCCTGCGCAACGAGCTGATAAAGATCCTCGCCGAAAAAGACCCGCTGCCGGCGCTGGAGCTGCTGCGGGAGGCGGGGGCGCTGCGCTTCTTCCATCCCGCTTTCGCTTACAGCCGGGAGGCGTTGGCCGGGGAGACTTTTCGTTTAAGATTGGCCGGCATAGCGCGGCTGATGGGCGGCGCCGGCGGAGAATTTCTCGCGGGCCTCAACCTGTCCCGCCGCGAGACCGCCGACCTGCAGGCCCTGGCCGCGGGGCAACCCTGATATGCCCGCCCTGGCCGCCTTGTTCCTGTTCTTATTCGCGGGGCCGCTGGGGGCTTTTGACGACAGGCCCGAGCTGCAGCCTTATGCGCTGCTGGAAGGCAAACTGGCCGGGGAAAGTTCGGCCTGGCTGAAAAGCCCGTCTTTAAAAAATGTTTACTGGACGCTCAACGACAGCGGCAATGCGCCCGTTATTTTCGCTTTTACACGGGACGGGAAACTCATAAAGCCGGAGGCCGCGGCAGACGCGGCCTATAAAGGCGTCGTCGTGAGCGGCGCGGCCAACAGGGACTGGGAAGCCCTGGCCGCCGACGATAAAGGCAATTTGATCGTCGGTGATATCGGCAATAACCGCAACCGGCGCAAGAACTTGGCCGTTTATATCGTCCCGGAGCCGGACCCCTGGCAGGAACAGGTTTCTTCCGCGGCCCAAAAAGTAATGTTCCGCTACCCGGACCAGGAAAATTTCCCGCCCGCGGAGATGAATTTCGACGCGGAAGCCCTGTTCTGGAGCGGCGGCCGGCTCCACCTGCTGACGAAGCACCGCTCCGACACCAGGACCAGACTTTACCGTTTCGAATCCCTGGAGCCCGGCTCGACCCAGACCCTTAAACTCGTTTCATCTTTCGACGTTAAGGCGATGGCCACCGACGCGGCCCTGTCCCCCGACGGGAAAAAGCTGGCCGTGCTGACCTATGACGGCGCCTGGCTGTTCGAAAAACCGGGAAAGACGGATAATTATTTTTCAGGCGCGGGCCGCCGGTTCGCTTTCGGGGCGGGGCAATGCGAGGGGCTGACTTTTGACGGCCCGGACACGCTGCTGGTTTCCAACGAGGGCGGCGAACTGTTCGAAATAAAACTCTCCAGCTTCACGCGCTACTGAGCGCTACCGGTCCTTGCCGCTTTCCTGTTCGCCGAGTTTCGGGTTCCTGGCGAAATCCTGCAATTTGGAAGTAAGTTCCGCCGCCCGCGTTACAGCTTTTATGATCTGCGCTATTTCTGCCTTGATCGGGTTCGTTCCGGCCAGTTCGTCGTCTATCATCGAGGCGTAGCCGCCGATGGCCGCCAGCGCGTTGTTGAAGTCGTGGGCGATGGGCCGGGCCACTTTGCTCATGGCTTCGGAAGCCTTGGCCACGGCCAGTTCGGTTTCCATCCTCTTGATCTCGGTTATGTCCCGGGCCACGCCCAGCACGCCCGTTATTTTGCCGCCGGGGCCGCGCAGCGGCGTTTTCGCCACGCTCAGGTAGGCTTTGCCCGCGGGGGATATCCGCTCCCTGTTGAAATACAGCGTTTTTCCCTGTTTTATAACCTCGTCGTCGTCCGCCCTGTTCTTCGCGGCTGTTTCGGGGCTGAAAATGTCGGAGTCGTACTTGCCCGGCAGGTCTCCAGGTTTGACAAAGAAAAGGTCGGTGCAGGCCTTGTTGGCTTTGAGATACTTGCCGTTGTTGTCTTTCAGGAAGATGGCGTCGGTGGCCGTTTCAAAGATCAGGCGCAGGGTTTCCTCGTTCTCCATTAAAAGTTTTTCCAGGCGCTTGCGTTCCGTAATATCTTCGGAGATGCCCAGCAGGTACAGGGGCTCGCCGTCCTCGCCGAGGATAGGCAGTTTCTTGGTGTGCAGGACCTTGTCGGCTCCGGAGGCCGTGTGAATATGCTCTTCGGGTATGTCTACGAGCTTTTTCCCGGCCAGCACTTCCCTGTCCATCCTGATGAAAAAATCGGCGTCGGCTCTGGGGAAATTATCGTAATCGCTGGTGCCCAGCAGTTCGCTGTCGGAAATCCCCAGCAGTTCCTCGCCGGCTTTGTTCACCCTGACGAATTTGAGCTCTTTCGCGTCCTTGACGAACACCATATTGGGGATATTGCCCACGACGCTGCTTAAGAACCGCTCGCTTTCCTGCAGCGCCGCTTCCGTTCTCTTGCGGGCGTTGATATCCCGCACGCAGGCCTGTATAACCTGTTTTTCGCCTATGGTCACGCGCGTCAGCAGGACTTCGGCCGCGAAGACGGTTCCGTCGAGGCGTCGGTGTTCCCATTCGAAATAATTCGATCCGTTCTTCAGGGCTATGGTCAGCATCTCGCGGGCTTTTTCCGCGGAGCCGCGGCCGTCCGGCTGTTTTTTGGGGGAGATGGACCAGGGGGTCTGTTTCAGGAAGTCGGCCTCTTTGTCGACCCCGAACAGTTTCAGGGTGGTTTTGTTCGCCTGGCTGAATTCCCAGCGCGGGGGGGAGATCACCATCAGGGCGTCGCGCGAAGTTTCGAACAGGGAACGGTATTTGTTCTCGCTTTCCGTCATGACGCTTTCCAGGCGCTTGCGCTCGGAAATGTCATGGGCGAGCCCGTCGACCCCGATAACTTTTCCGTCGGGACCGCGCAGCGGCGTTTCCGTAACTTCCAGCAGGCGGACGGAACCGTCCTTGTGATAGAGTTCCACCTCGTAAGGGGGCTGCTGTATGCCCCGTATGCTCAGTTCCGTGTGCTTTACCACGTTTTTGTTGAGCGGGTTCCGGGTAAGGTGTTTAGTGTAATGGGCCAGGAACTCTTCGCGGGTATAGCCGAGCATGTCGGTCATGGTGGGGCTCAGGTAGTCGAATACCCCTTTGGTGTCATGCCGGTAGAAGAAATATTCCCTGCCCAGGTCTTCCACCAGGCGTCTGTACCTTTCCTCGCTGTCGCGCAGCGCGGTTTCTATCTGTTTCTGCGCGGTTATGTCGCGGCAGGTGGTGAGCGTGGCGGTTTTGCCCTCCCAGGCAACGGCCTGGGAGGCGGCGGATACCGTTATTATAGCGCCGCTCTTGAGCCGGTGCCTGGTCTCGAACCTGATATGTTTTGTGAGCAGCAGCTGCGCTACGCGCCTGGCGAGGTTGGTAGCTTCCAGCGGAAGCTCGATGTCGGCGGCGGTCATCGCGGAGAACTCCGCTTTGGTGTAGCCGTACACTTTGCAGGCCGCCAGGTTCACGGCCAGGATCCGGCCGTCCGGGCTTTGGATAAAGGCGGGGTTCACCATATTGTCGAACAGCAGGCGGTACCGCTCTTCGCTTTCGCCCAGCCGGGCTTCGGCCTGTCTGCGCTCGGTGATGTCTCGGCACAGGCAGACTATCCGGAAGGAGCCGCCGGTCCTGACCACGGTGGCGCTGATATCGATAGGCGTGATACGGCCCGCCTGGTCGATATAATCTACGCACAGGTCCCTGACATGGCCCAGCTTTATGCATTTTTTCACTTCCCGCCGGTTGCGCTCCAGGTCGTAAGGCGCCGTCCATTCCGTGACGCTGCGCCCCAGTATCTCTTTCAGCCCGGCGCGTCCCGTCAGCCGCAGGTATTCGGCGTTGGCGTCTATCACTTTCCCGCTCTCGTCCAGGATCAGGAAGCCGGTGTTCGTGGTCTCCACCAGGGCCTTGTATTTTTCTTCGCTGTCGCGCAGCCGGGTTTCGGCCAGTTTGCTGACGGTGATGTCCTCGTGCATTATGGCGAATTTTTCCGGCCTGCCGAGGCCGTCTTTGAGCGGGAAGGCCATCGTCCGCACCCAGACCTGGTGGTCCGGGAACCGCGGGTCCAGGTCGTGGGCGTTATAGTGCGAATCCGGGAAATGTACGATCTGGCCCTGCTTCAGCCGTTCAATGAAATTTTTCATCCCCTGCTCTTTCAGCTGCCAGTCCCTGAAAATGGAGAAACGGGCGGGCGGTACGGCGCCGAACAGGCGGGTATGCGCCGCGTTCACGCTGAGCGTGAATCCGTCCCGGTCCACTATCTGGATCGACATGGGGTTCTTGTCTACGATGTCGTGCAGCAGTCTTTCCGCCTGCCGCCGGGGGGAGATGTCATGGAATATTCCCAGCATGACTTCCCTGTCTCCCAGGTTAAGCCTGGAAGCGCTGAGCTGGACCTGCGCGCGGGTCCCGTCCTTGCGGACGACTTCCACGTCAGTGAGCGTGGCCGCATCCGTTTCGGAGTGGTCGCTGAACTGCTTCCTGTACCGCTCGCTCGCTTCGCTCGGATGCAGCTTCAGCTGGTGCATCCCGATCAGTTCCTTGCGGGACCGCCCGGTAAGTTTTTCCGCGTCCTTGTTCACGTCCAGCAGCAGGCCCGTGGCCGCGTCGGCTATCATGATGGCGACGTTGGCCTTGTTGAAAATGGTCTTGTACTTCAGTTCGCTTTCAGCCAACTGCTGTGCCGTGCGCTGGGAGTCGGTGAGGTCGCGTATCACCCCGGTCAGCAGCTGCCCGGAACCGCGCCCGGGCAGCACCGCGCTTTTCTGCTCTACCACGGCGAAAGCGCCGTTCTTCTTGAGCAGTTTGTAGGGCCCCATGTTTATGGTGTGCCCCGCCTTTAATGCGGCGCTGAAAATTTCTTTTATGCGGTTGCGGTCGTCCGGGTGCACGAACCGTGAAAAGTGCTGCCCCACCACCTCTTCCGGCTGGTAGCCGTAATTCCGGATCGCGCGGCTTACATAGGTTACCGCGCCTTCCGCCGACAGGGTCAGGATCAGGTCGCTGGAAGTATCCAGTATGGACCGGTGCTTCTCTTCGTCGGCCTGCTTCTGCTGTTCCGCCAGTTTATTGCGCAGCATCAGGGCGTAGACCCGGGCCAGTTTCTTTACGGCGTCCAGGGCGTCGGGGCGGTAGTCGGCCCGGGGGTTGGCCAGCGCGATTATGCCTATAAGCTTTTTCTCGGAGAGCGCCGGGGCCGAGACGAACCTCTCTATTTTTACGCCGCTGCGGGGCGTGCCCGCCGCGCGGCGGTCCTCCGCCGCGCAATTGGTCAGCAGGGGTTTTTTGTTCTTAAGCACCCAGCCCCAGAGCCCGGTGAATTCCCCGGGAACGATATCGGCTTTTTTAGCCAGGCTGTTTTTTCGGAACCCGTCCGTAACGGTAGGAACCTGCAGGCTGCCGGTGGCCGGGTCTATATAGCCGGCGAAGCCCAGGCGGCTGCCGGTAAGGCGCCGGGCCTCGTCCAGCACGGTCCTTGCTATCTCCTCCAGCGAAACGGCGGGGAAGGAAAGGTAAAGCTCTTCTATATGGGTGATCGCGTCGGCGATATCGCGCTCGCGGGTCAGCAGCTTTTCCCGGCTTTCCTGCGCCAGACGGCCGCTGATGGTCTGGGCGGCCAGGCTGAGCAGCTGCCCGGCGCAGACGCGCTGGGCCGGCGGCGTGATGCGCGCCAGCAGCCAGCCGGCGCTGCCGCCGCCATGCAGGGAAGCGTGTAAAATATCCGGGGGTAATTTCCGGGCGCCGCCGAGCAGCGTTAAAAGCTTCCGCTGTTCGGCCGCCGTGAAGTTCACCGCCGCGGCGAAAGCGGACTGGTCCTTTGCGTGGCGCAGTATCACGGCCGCCGCGCCGCCGGGGCCCAGAGCGTTGTGCCCGCACAGCGCCGCAGTTATCCTGCGCAGGAAAGCGTCGGGGTTGTCCGGGGCGGCCGCGGCCAGCAGCAGGTCGCGCAGGGCTTCTTCGCAGGCGCCGTGGATATGTTTTTTGACGGCTGGCTTTTGCATTGCTGTTTCCCGGAATAAATGCGGCCTGGGGAAGCTTACTCGAATTTGTACCCGTGTCCAGGCACGGCTATGATGCGCTTGGAGAAACTGCCGGTTTTTTTCCGGAGGTTGGAGATGTGCACCTCTACGGTGTGCGGGTTATTGTAATCCGCCGTATTATAGCCCCACACCGCTTCCAGCAGGCCGGTCAGGCTGAGCACGCGGCCGGGATTGGAGATCAGGGCGGTGAGCAGGTCGAACTCCTTGGAGGTGAGCTTCAGGAGTTTCCCGTTGAGCTTGGCCGTCCTCCCTTCCAGGTTCATTTCCAGCGCGCCTTTTTTCAGGCCGGGCGCTTTTTTCGGGCGCGCCGCCGCGCGGCGGATGACGGCTTTGGTCTTCGCCAGCAGCAGGGGGTAGGAGAAAGGCTTTGTCACGTAATCGTCAGCGCCGAAAGTGTAGCCGGAGACCATGTCCGCCTCGGTGACTTTCTTGCCGGACATTATTATTATAGGAATAGCACCCAGGAATTTAGATTCCTTTATTTTGCGGCAAAGCGTGAAACCGTCCATGCGGGGCATGTCGACGTCGGTAATGATGATATCCGGCTTGGAGGCGGCGGCCGCGGCCAGCGCCTGGACGCCGTCGGCGGCCAGGAGGGTTTCGAACCCGTGGTTTTCCAGGTATCTTTTCAGGATAGCCAGGAGTTCCTTGTCATCGTCCACTATAAGGGCGCGCTCTTTCATATAGCCCATTATAATATTTTATTGGACGGGAAAAAGGGCAAAAAAGCGCCCCGCCGGAATTTCAGGGTGAGTTTCTGTATGCCTGACTAAGGAGTCTCATCGATGTCGCCCGGCGGGGCTTTAAAGTAAGCCAGCGCTGCAGGTACTAGAGCACGGAGCCCGAAGGCCCTGTGTCTTGGGGGTTTGGGTTAGGGGGGCGTACCGTACAACGCTGGGGATCAGTTGAATCTTTAAAAGAGCAATACGACTTGCTGCTACTGAAAGTATAACTAAAGCCGTTCAAGAACCGTTCAAGACCGCTTCAATAACTTCTCAAGAATTAAAAGTCGTCCCGCCGGCTTATCCTGGTGCCTGACCGGAGCCTTACAGAGAGCCTTAATTGTTGCCCGGCGGGACTTTAAATTTAGCCGACGCCGCAGGTACTAGAGCACAGGACCCGAAGGCCCTGAGTCTTGGGGGTTTGGGTTAGGGGGGCGTACCGTACGGCGCCGGGGATCAGTTGAATCTTTAAAAGAGCGGTACTTCTTTCCTACAGTTAAAGTATAACAAAGGCCGTTCTGTAAGCGTTCAATTCGTTCTCAAATGACGCTCAAGATTGCGCGGGCGGTTTCTCCGTCGGAGAGAGCTCCCCGTCCTTCAGTTCGGAAACATTTTTTGCGCGTAATCTTCAGCGCCGCTTTGGGGTATAATATTGTTTTACCCCGTCATGACCAGCATCCAGCATTTGAAAGGCGTCGGCCCGAAGCGCGCGGAAATGTTCGCCCGGCTGGGCGTCGCCACCGTCGAGGACCTGCTGTTCTATTTCCCGCGCAAGTGGGAGGACCGCCGCCTCGGGGCAAAGAAGGAGCCTCTGCCTTTCGTGGAAGACGCGCCGGTGATCAGGGGGCGGGTGAAAAAAGTGCGGGATATGTACACGGCCAGCGGCCTGCGCATCTTCAAGGTTTTCCTGGAGACCGCCGGCGGCGAGGCGGAGGCCAGCTTCTTCAAGCGCCATACGCCCCGCTTCGACGTGTTCGCCCCGCTGCGCAAGGACCTGGCGCCGGAGCGCACGGTCTGGATCACCGGCACGCCGGAAGACCCGCTGTTCCTGAGCCGGCTGCGGGCGGACGAGTATTACCCGGACGACGACGCGCGGGCGCTTAAAATGCACGTAGGGCGGCTGGTGCCGGTGTACCCGCTGACGGAAGGGCTGACGCCGAAGTTCATGCGCGAGGCCGTGTTCGCGGCCGTGGAGGCCGCGGCCGCGGAGGCGCCGGAGTTCCTGCCGCCCGGGCTGCCGGCCCGCCGGAGGCTGCTGGCGCGGGACCTGGCCGCGCGCGCCATCCATTTCCCGGAGAACAATTTCGAGCTGGTGCAGGCCCGCCGCCGTTTCATCTACGAGGAACTGCTGCTGCTGGCGCTGGCCTGGGCCATCAAGCGCAGGCAGACCCGCAGCGTGAACAAGAGTTTCGGCTATGAACTGAAGAAAAACCTGCTTACCCCTTTCCGCGAGAACCTGGGCTTCAGTTTTACGGCCGCGCAGGCGCACGCCATCAAGGAGATCTTTGCGGACATGCAGGCGCCTACGCCCATGGCCCGCCTGCTGGAGGGCGACGTGGGCTCCGGCAAAACGGTGGTGGCCCTGAGCGCCATGCTGCTGGCCGCCGAGAACGGCGGGCAATGCGTGTTCGCCGCCCCCACGGAGATCCTTGCGGAGCAGCATTTCCTCACTTTCGAACGCTTTCTGAAAGGCGTGAACGTGCGCTGCGCCCTGCTCACCGGGCGCGTTGCCGCGGTGCGGAAAAAAGAGATATTGGAGAAACTGGCCGCTGGGGAGATCGACATCCTGCTCGGCACGCATTCGGTGCTGGGGCCTGAAGTGAAATTCAAGAGCCTGCGGTTGGCGGTTATAGACGAGCAGCACCGCTTCGGCGTGCGGCAGCGCGCGGCGCTCAGGGCCAAGGGCGACCGGGCCGACATGCTCATCATGACCGCCACGCCCATCCCGCGCACGCTGCTGCTGGCGCTGTACGGGGACCTGGACCTGTCGGCCATCCGGGAACTGCCGCCGGGCAGGCTGCCGGTAAAGACCGCGGAGGCCACCGAGGAGATCGCCTTCAACGCGGCGGCGGACGAGGCCGCGAAGGGCAGGCAGGTCTATATCGTTTACCCGGTTATCGAGGAAACCCAGGCGGCCGACATGAAGTCCGTGAAAACGGAATTCGAGCGGCTTAAGGTCTTTTTTAAGGGCCGCCGCGTCGAGATGCTGCACGGCCGCCTGCCCGGCGCGCTGAAAAAGAAGGTCATGGAAGAGTTCTCAGCCGGCAAGATAGACATTCTGGTGGCTACGCAGGTCATCGAGGTGGGCATAGATGTGCCCAACGCCACGCTGATGGTGATAAATAACGCCGAGCGCTTCGGGCTGGCCAGCCTGCACCAACTGCGGGGGCGCGTGGGGCGCGGGCGCTGGGATTCGCGCTGCCTGCTGGTGGCCCAGTCCCGCACCGGGGACGGCGCGGAGCGCCTGCGGGCCATGACGCAGTGTTCCAGCGGTTTCGAACTCAGCGAAAAAGACATTTACATCCGCGGGGCGGGGGAGATCCTGGGCGTGCGCCAGCACGGAGATATGGATCTAAAGATCGCGGACATGTCGCGCGACGCCGAAGTGCTGGCCGAGGCCCTGGAGGACCGCGACGCCCTGCTGGCCGCCGACCCCGGCCTGGCCCGTCCCGAGAACTTCCGCCTGCGCCGCAAACTCCGCGACCTCTACGCCGCTAAGTGGAATTTAATAGACCTATCCTGAGCGCTTTTATCTAGCCGCAGGTCGTCTGGGTCCTTACCCCTGCGAACCCGGAAGAAGGAACCCTTGCGTCGGTTCCCCCCGCCTTTGGGAAATTATGGCGGGGCGCCACGCATAAACCGCATAGCGGTTTTGCGCGGCCCCGGCTCGGCGGTTTTGCTTACGCAAAAAACCGCCTCCGCCCTTGCGGACCGGACGCGAGGCATAATTATGCCTCGCTCTAAAGCCGGTCCTCACCTT
>DAOPZW010000018.1:0-27243 GCA_035353595.1 Elusimicrobiales bacterium
GTCGCAGAGCGGCAGCGGCGCCGGGAAAAACGGCAACGTCTTCGGGCCGACTCAGGTAATTGCGCTCTTCGATCAGTGTGCCGTCGCGGTCGAGGAAAACAGCGGGTTGCATGTCCGGGGTTCAGGAAAGGAGGGTTTGAATTTGGGCAGCGATGTCTCCGGAACGGACGAGGGATTCTCCGACGAGAATCGCCTGTGCGCCGGCGCGCGCGACGCGTTCCACATCCGCCCGGGCGTGAATGCCACTTTCGGAGACGAGAAGTGGACGATTGGCCTGCGGAAGGAGCGCGGCGATGGCCTCGGTGGTGGCGAGATCCACCTTGAAATTCTTCAGGTACTGGACCAGGAGCCACTGCCCCTGCCCTTTTTCGAAAAGCAGCGCGCTGGTGTCGGGAAAAGCCTTGTGCAGCTTTATCAGGTAATAATTGGTAAGGTCGCCGTAATGCTCCAGCTGCTCCGGGGCGTAAGCGCGCTCCAGGGTTTCCCTGGTGAAAGAAGTGAACTCGGTGAAGGCGCGGCGGGAACTCCGCAGCGAAGCCTCCATCGGCAGCACGCATTTGAACTTCAGGTACCAGTACGCGCCGAAAGCGCCGGCGCCTCCGACCGCGGTCACCGCAATTAATTCGTTAAGCATCGTTAAGATCCCGGTTACAGCAGGTCCATCAAGATTTTGGCGTAGGCGGCGGGCGACTTGAGCCTGGCCAGCGGCAGCCAGGCGCCTTTGATCGAAAAACTTTCCAGGATCTTCAGGCAGAGATGATGGAATTCCCCCTCCTGCGCGCCGATGGCGGAAGTGGGCTGCGGCCCCAGGATAATGGCCCCGTTAACGGTATGCTGTCCCGCGAAATTACCGAGTTTGAACGGCGTGCCGTAAGCCTCATCGGAGTTATACTCTTCAATAAAGACCTGTCTCCATTCTGTGTTTATTCCCAGTTCTTTAGCGCGCTCATGCAGCGCGTAAAGCGCGTATTGCGCTTCGCGCTTCATGCCTTTCGGATAAAAAATACCCCACTTGAACCATTCTTCCTTGCCCGAAGGGCGCCAGGCCGCTGCGGCGGAGAACTCGCTGTCCGTGGGGGTGCCGGAGGGAGCCTCCTGCAGCCCCTGCAGCATTTCCAGCAGCTGCGAGTGAGAGAGGCTGTTCTCCGCGTTCACCACGAATTTTTCCAGCTTTTTCATGCTCTCGAAATAGGCCACCGCCTCTCCGAACGGCATCTGCTTCTGGACGAACAGGTCCATAATATCCGAATCCGTGAGCTTAATATCCATCCCCTGCAGCAGCTGGTTCAGGATCAGCTTATAGGTCTGAGGGGGCGGGGTTTTAAGGTCCACCATCCAGCCCTGCGTGAACTGGAAGCCGACCGCCTCCTCAAGGCCCGCCAGCGACTTGGGAGGGAACAGGGAAGTCACGACTATCTGCTTGTTCTTGGCCACGAAATCGTTCAGCCATTTTGAAATGTGTTTTTTATTGGCCTCGGAGACCATCAGCAGGTGTACGTCGTCGATGATCAGGACTTTGATCCCGGCAAAAAGTTCCTCGAGGCGGGCTCCCCCGCCGTCCTTCATGGCTATTTCAACACCCTTTGAGAATTTCACCCCGTCGGTAACGAAAATATTGTTCTGCCCCAGCGAGGCGGCCAGCCCGTTGGAGACCGCGTTTATGAAGTGCGTCTTGCCTGAGCCGTGCCCGCCGAAAAGCAGCAGCGGGTTGTAAATAACTCCCGGGTTTTCTACCACGGCCATGGCGGCGGCATGCGCGAAGCGGTTATGGGACCCGGCGATCAGCGTCTGAAAAGTATAGGTCGGAATGAGCGGCAATTCCATCGGCCACTTAGCTTTTATTTTGGAAGCCGGGGAAGCTGAAGGCGCCGGCTTGGGCTCCGGCTCGGCTTTGGCCGCAACAGGGGCAAGGTCCTCTCTCTTTATACGCGTCGTGGCCGAAGGGACAAAATTCCGGCGCGGCTGGGTAGTGCCCGGAGGCACGGCCGGCTCGGGCTTCGGGGCAGGGGCGGGAGCGGGCTTCGGGGCGGGGGCGGGAGCGGGCTCGATTTTCGGCGCCGGCTTCGGGGCCGGGGCGGGAGCGGGCTGTTCGTAAACGGGAGCAGGGGCGGGCTCCGGCGCCGGGGCCTCGTACACCGGGGCGGGAGCGGGCTGTTCATAAACCGGGGCAGGGGCGGGTTCCGGCGCCGGGGCCTCGTACACCGGGGCGGGGGCGGGCTGTTCATAAACCGGGGCGGGAGCGGGAGCGAACGGCGCAGAAGCTCCGCCGCCCTCTCCTGCTGCGAAACCCAGTTCCGCGGTGACCGCCTTAAGCTTCTGCATGACGTCCATTTCATACTTGGACAAGTAAAGTATAAAGTCGTAAGCGCCGGATGTCTTTTCCGGCCGGGAACAAATGCCGCCCAATTTTTTCACGATCAGGAAAATATCCTTCATCTCCCCCTTTATGAGGAGCTTGTGGCGGCCGGGATTCTTGTCGTTAGGAGCAGGGACGACTTCCCACTTTTTAGGCATAAGCGATCGGGCTGTCAGCGCAGTATCAGTTCCAGCAGCATGTCCAGAACGGCGGAATGGGAAAAGCTCTCGGAGTCAAAATGCTTGAAATAGACGCCCGAAGAAGTGAAGATATTTTCGATCTCGTAGACTTTCTCCTGCGGAATGGAGCCGACGCAGACCAGGCCCGCGGCGCCGGAATCCGTGACCGTCTGGAGGATGAAGTTGGAATTCAGATCGGGATCGAACATCTTTACCGCCGCGCGCTTGACGAACATCGGGCTGGCCTGGGAACGCAGGCAGACCGCGTCTATCTCCGCCAGCAGGTTGGCGCACATCGCCCCGTCATCCGGGGAATACAGGAAAGACAAGGTCCGCACCCTCTCCGGCGGTATTCCTTCCGGGACGCCTTTAGCCGACAGGTCCGCGAGGTCAGATATTTTCGCCCGGCTGGTTATCCCGGGCGCCGCCGGCGCCTGGAAAACCACGGTCTTCTCCTCGTCGCCGCCGCCCGCAGCGGGAGCGTTCACCACCATCGTCTTGTCCCCGTCGCCCTGCGGCGAAGATAAAGGCCCGTCCGCCGGCGCGGACAAGGCCCCGGCCAGAGGCCCGTCCGGGTTGCCGACGGTAAGGACCGGCTCGACGCTGTCCTGCGGGGGAAGCTGCTGCGCGGCCGCGGAGGCGGGACCGAATTTAACGGTGTCCTCTGCCGCCGGATCCCCGGCGATCTGAGGAGCAGAAAGTTCAAGGCCGCCGGGCGCGGCTTCAGCTGCCGGTTCAGGCTGGATCACTTCAGCCGCGGACGCATCCGCGGCAGGATTTACAGGGGCTGAAGAGCCCGGTTCCAGACCGCCGGATTCCGGCTGCAGCCCGGGTTCCGGGGCCTGCTCCGGGGCGGGAGCCGCGGCGGCGTTCTCCTCTGCGGCGAACGAAGGAAGTTCAAAGCCGCCGGCCGCGGTTTCAGGCGCCGGCTGAGAAGAAACGTCCTGGGCCGGGCTGTCCTGAACAGCCTCAGCCGGCGCCGGCTCTATAGTAAAAGCCGAAAAATCCGGCTCAGCGGCGGCGGCCGGTTCCGGCTGCGCGGCCCCGGCCTGGAGCGGAGAGGGGTCCTGTGCGGCTGCAGGCTGTTCAGTTGCGCCGGCATCGAGCTCCCGGGAAACGGCGGCTGACATCTGCCTTTCAAATTCCACAAGGTCGTCACCAGAAGGTTCCGTTTCCGCCTGAGCGAGCGGGGCAGGCGCGCCGGCGGGGCCGTCCCCGGGCTTTGCCTCCGACATCTGAAGTAAAGCGTCGATGTCCGGCACGGCGAAATCAGCGGAAAAATCGGAGGCCTGGTTCATCCCGGCCACCGGCAGACCGGCGGTGTTTTCCGGACCGGCGGACTCTCCCTGCGCTGTTTCACCGGGACTGCTGAAAGACAATTCCTCCACCCGGTCCGGATTCACCAGGCTGGCCTCCTCCAGCACGCCGGCAGTTTCCTCCGGAGGAGTAAGCTCTGATATAGAAAGCGAGGCGGGCTTCGGGCCTTCGCCTTTGACTTTGGCGGCCGGCGGCTCAAGAGGCGAGCCTGCAAGCTTGACGGATCCGGCGGGAGGTTTGGCTCCGGCTTCAGCGCCTTCCCCCTCCGGCCGGGCCTGCTCCGGCGCGAAAGCGCCTTCGGGCAGGTCTGAAAGCGAACTGATCACGAAGGTCTTATCGCCGTCAAACCCCTGGCTTGATGAAGATATATCCCCGCCGTCCGGCGCCG
The DNA here is from genome assembly GCA_035353595.1 of Elusimicrobiales bacterium. GTDB lineage: Bacteria > Elusimicrobiota > Elusimicrobia > Elusimicrobiales > UBA9959 > UBA9959. The sequence goes on from DAOPZW010000018.1 coordinate 4,241, forward strand.
TACCGGGCTCCTGAGCCGGCTGGGCTTCGGGCGCGCTGGCGCCCTCTTCCAGCCCTGAGAAATCCGCCAGGACCAGTGTCTTATCGGCGTCAAAAGGCGCGCTGTTCCCTTTTGAGGAGGACGGTTCCGCGCTGCCGGGGGCCGGGACGGCCGGAGAAGCCTCGGCCGGCCGTGAACCGGAAGGAGCAGGCTGGTCTATTTTCTTGAATTCGACCGGTTTTATTTCCGGCATTTTAATGCCGTCCAGGATCGAGGGCATTTTGTTGAGCAAGCCGTTAAGGTCTGAAAGTATGTCGTCAATGGATTCTTTCTTCTTTTCGTTCTTGTTATCCATAAAAACACAGCCCCCGTAACGCCGCTTGCAGAATATGCCGCCAGGCCAGGTTCGTCCGCCGCGGCTTCCGGATACAGGCAGTCCCCGCAGACGAGTAATTCGCTCGCTTTATATATTTTGCGAATTAATGATTAATTATAGCAAGTTGTTTGCGCAAGGTTAACGCAATTTTAGCGGGGTCGGCAGCCTGCGGCGCCAGTTTTCCGGCCGCCGCTTTTTCCAGGAAAGTCCCGGCCTCTGGTGAAACCGAATAGGAAAGACAGGAAATAGCTTCCCGGCCCCACTCCGCATCGGACGCCGCCGCGGAAAACAGGTATTTATCAGCCGCCGGGTCGCCCAGCCGCGACAGGGCGCAGGCCGCGGAAAGTTTCAGATAGGGCGAAGGCGCCGCAGCGAAGATCTTTCGCAGTTCCGGCGCGAAATCGGAAAAACCGGCCATGGAAGCCAGAAAAAATCCGGCGCCGCTGAGCGCTTCCTCCTTCTCTTTGATAAGGCCGGACGCGATTTTTCTCATTTCCCGGGCGTAAGGAGCAAAAGGAAAACCATAAACAGCCGAAAGGCCGAGCTCCACCGCCGCCTGGCGCCGTGCCGCGCCGCGGCTTTCGCCGGCAGCCTTCAGCAGGGACTCAAAGAACTCGCGGCGCTCGGCCGGCAGGGCCGACTCGCGCGCCCATATCCCCGCCAGCTCAGCCGCGGCAAAGCCCACTTTTTCCTCCGGGCTGGACATAAGTTCCGCCGCGCTGCGCTTGTCGGCCAAAGGGAGGAACCGCAACTGTTTCATTTTTTCAAGCGGATACAGCACGCCTTCATAAGTAAAGGCGTCCTCCGCGGAAGGCTGCGGCGGGGCGGCGGGGACGGCGGGCGGCGCCCGGAAAAAGAAAAAGCCGCAGGCCAGCAGCAGCGCGCCCGAGAGCAGCAGCGCCCACGCCTGGCCGCTTTTTTTTTCCGGGACCGGCATTGCCGCCGGCGCTACTCCGGAGAGGGAACACTGGCAGATGCCGCACTTTTCAGCCTGGTCAGCATTGTCGTAATTGCACTTGGGGCAGCGTTTCATAAGGCTTCAGCAAGGCCCACGCCGTCCCTGGCCGCGGTGATCCTGGCGCGCGCCAGCGAACCGGGTTTGAGCGGGGCGGAGAATTCCAGGTTCAAAAAATTGGAGGACAGCCCCATGGCGCGGCCGGCCTTGTTCTTCAGGATCAAAGCTTCCAGGGAAGCGCCGAGCATGGAGGCCGCGAAAGAGGCGCGCAGTTCCCTGTCGAGAGCGCGCAGGGCGGCGGAGCGCGCGGCCACTGTTTTCGAAGGCAGCGGTTTGAGGGCGGCGGCCCGCGTGCCGGGCCGCGCGGAAAAGCTGAACACGTGCAGCCCGGCGAGGCCGCAGCCGCGCACGAACTCCAGGGCGGCGGAAAAATCCGCTTCGGTTTCCGCAGGATAACCGGCTATGATGTCGGCGTAGATCCCTACGCCCGGAAAGAGTCCGCGCAGTTCTTCGACTTTGGCCCGGTAGGCGGCGGCGGTGTAGGGCCGCCCCATCGCCTTCAGCACGGCATCGGCGCCCGCCTGCAGCGGCAGGTGGAAATAATTGCAGAATTTCGGGCCCGCTGCTTTCAGAACTCCAAGAAGTTCAGGCGTGAGTTCTTCCGATTCGATGGACGAGAACCGCAGGCGAAAGCGGCCTTCCAGGCCGCAGAGCTTTTGCATCAGGGCGGCCAGGTTGGCGCCTGTTTTATCGCAGTGATAAATGCCCAGGCGGGTGCCGCACAGCACTATTTCAGCGAAGCCCGCGGCGACAAGTTTTTTAACTTCCGCTACGGCGGCGTCCAGCGGTTTGGATTTAAGTTCGCTGCGGGCGAGGTTCACCAGGCAGTAAGCGCATTTGAGGTTGCAGCCGTCCTGCACTTTTATGAAAGCCCTGGCGCGGCCGTGGAATTTTGTCACGGCGAAGAAATCCCCGCCGGGTTCCGCGCCGCAGAGCCGCGCAGGGATATTCTCTTTTTCTTTGTTGGTGAACAGCGCGGCGTGCGGGGCGGCCGCGAGTATTTTTTGGGGTTCCAGCGTGGCGAGGCAGCCGGTCACGGCGATGGCGGCCTTGGGATTGGCGGCGGCGGTCTTGCGCAGAAATGCTATGCAGTCGCGGTCGGCCTTTTCGGTGACGGAGCAGGTGTTCACCACCACCAGGTCGGCGGCCTCCGGCTCGTCGGCGCTCTCATGCCCCAGCGCCGCGAATTTCTCCCGCAGGCTCTCCGTCTCCACCTGGTTGACCCGGCACCCCACGGTCTTAAAGTAGATCTTCACCCTTACATTCTACAATTTACGCCTGTAAGTATTGAGCCCGAACTTACACATAAGGAACGATTAAAAAAATCGCAAGATGTCCGGCCCGCGGCTGCGGCTGGCTCCCCGAAAGCGCGGGAACTACGCCGCCAGCACCGACGGCATACCGGGCTCTATCTTCAAATTTCTGTTTTGCGATGCAAGAGGCCCCCGCAGTTGTCACGGACAGGAAGGAACCGGCTCGGTCGCGGGGAGCGGCGGGGGTCCCGCCGGGGTTATTTTTTCCTGGAGTTCTGGATCAGGACGCCGGTCTTCTTTATTTCCCTGCGGTAATCCTTGCCGGTGGCGGCCCAGTCGATGGTCTCGACGCGGAACGGGAAACCGGCCTTGCTGAAAGCGGCGCCCAGGTTCTCCAGGCGCGGCGCCACCAGCGGTTTGTCGGCCATCACGGCCAGGTCCAGGTAGGAATGCGCTTTCGCGCTGCCGTCTGCCCTTGAACCGTAAACCAGCACGTCGTATTCCGGCACCAGCCCGGCGAGTATGCCTTTTACTTTCTTCAGTTGATCCGCTTTTAAAGTAATCATAGTTGTAATCCGGACTCCGTTTGAAGACATCGGCTAAAGACCGCGCTGAAAACTGCCGCGCAATACCGCTATATATCTTGTAGCAAATGCCCGCTGCTTTAACAAGCGCGGCCCGGGGCCCCGTCGCCGCATTGTTCAAACTCCGCGCCTATTTTGTATTCTTGTCTCAGGACCGGGACATTTGGAAGAATGGCATTTACGAACATCGTTATCCGCATATACCGCTTTTTAGCGGAGACCAGGCTTACCGGCGATCCGGAACGCTCCAAAGCCCTGCGCCTGTTCTGCTGGGCGGCGCTGGTGGGCGCCGTCACCCTTGTGGTCTTCCTGCCCGCTGCCGACAACGGTTTCGTCAATTGGGACGACCAGCGGAATTTCCTGGAGAACATGAATTTCCGCGGCCCGGGTTCGCAGCAGCTGAAATGGATCTGGGCGGCGCGGGAAGCCGGTTTTTATATCCCCGTAACGCGCCTGGCCAATGTCCTGAACTACCGGCTCTGGGGCATGTTCCCGCAGGGCTACCACCTGTCAGGGATCTTCCTCCACGCCTGCTGCGCCGTACTGGTATTCCTGCTCAACGCCGCGCTGTTCGGGCGGCTGAAGCCCGCCAGCCGGTATGTGCCGCCCGCGGCGGCTTTTTCCGCGCTGTTCTTCGCGCTGCACCCGCTGCGCGTGGAATCCGCCGCCTGGGCCTCAGGGCTGCACGACCCGCTGAGCGCTATCTTCTACCTGCTGACGGTCCTGAGTTACATCCGCCTGCGCACCGCCGTCACCCCGGCCGGCCGCGTACGCTGTACCCTCGCCGGCGTCATTTTCTTCACGCTGGCGCTGCTGTCCAAGCCCACGGGCCTGCTGCTGCCGCTGGTCCTGCTGTTTTTAGACCTGCACCTTTTTCCCGCGGCGGGGATAAAGGAGAAACTGCGCGGCGCCTTGCGCGGAAAACTCTGGCTTTGCCTGCCCATCCTGCCGGCAGCCGCTATCACCCTGCGCAGCCACCAGGACGTCGGCTCTGTATACGCCTTCGCCAGCTACAATGCGGCGCACCGGCTGTCCCAGGCCATGTACAACGGCGTTTTTTACCTCTGGAAAACCCTGCTGCCTTTCGACCTGTCGCCGCTGTACCAGCTGGACCTGCAGCTCCAGCCCTGGCACTGGCCCTACTGGCTGACCACGCCGCTGTTTCTCGGACTGACCGTCGCTTTCATCCTGCTGGCGCGGCGCGGCTTTACAGCGGGCCTCTCGGCCTGGGCCGCGTACCTGCTGCTGCTGGCGCCGGTGTCCGGCCTGGCCCAGACAGGCTACCAGGTGGCCGCTGACCGCTACTCCTACCTTTCCTTCCTCCCCTGGACCCTCCTCGTAACGGGTGGTCTCCTCGGCTTAAAAAAGCTCCGTCCCGCCCTGCTGGCCTCATGCCTTGCGGTGCTGGCCGCCCTCGGCTTTTTAACGCAGCGCCAGACGGCCGCCTGGCGCGACTCCGAAACTTTATGGCGGCAGGCCCTGGCCGTTGATCCGCGCTCCACTTATGCGCTGGACAATTTAGGCGACGCTTTGGCCGACAAGGGGAAAACGGCGGAAGCCATCCCCTATTACGCCAAAGCGGTGATAATAAACCCCTACTTTTACGAGGCGCACAACGACCTGGCCACGGCCTACTTCGAGACAGGCCGCGTAGCGCAGGCGATACGGCATTTCAACATGGCGGTGAACATAAACCCCGGCTATCTCCTGGCGCATCACAACCTGGCTAATATCTATTTCTTAGCGCTGAACCGGCCCGAAGCGGCGGTCTTCCACTATAAAAAGGTGACGGACCTGGCGCCCGGCAACCCGGTTTACCAGATCGAATTGGGCCGGGCCCTGTTCAGCGCCGGCAGGTTCGGCGCGGCCCTGCACCGGTTCAATACCGCGCTGCTGCTGGACCCGAAAAATAAATTCGCCGCCGCCGCGAAAGCGGAGACGGCGAAGCGGCTCAGTCAGGCAGGGGAACGGGCGGGAAAATAATTTTAAACGCCGCAGCGGCTAGCCCAGGCGGGTCAGCAGGGCGCAGGCGGCGGCGAAGCAGGCGTCTTCGGTCCTGAGCGTGTGCAGGCCGAGATTTACGAACAACGCCCCGTTGGAACGGGCGAACTCCAGTTCTCCTTTGGTAAAACCGCCCTCGGGGCCCACAAAAAGTTTTATCCCGGTCTTACCCGCCAGCGCCGGGGCCGCCGCCTCAAGCTTTACCCCGTCGGCCGCGGCGATCACGGCCGCGCCGCCCGACTGCAGCAGCTCGTCGAATTTTTCCGGCCTGCGGATAGCGGGCAGGCGGCCGCGCCCGCACTGCTTGCAGGCGGCCGCCGCTATCTGCTCCAGCCGCGGCAGCTTGCGCTCCCAGTTGCTGAAAAGGTCGAACTGCACCCGGGAGCTCAGCATCGGCTGAAAGACCTCCACGCCCGCCGCGGTACACCGCTCCAGCGCGCTTTCCAGCGCGGAGCGCGCCGGCACGCCGAAACAAAGCGTAAGTTTTGTGATGTATTCAGGGCTGGGGAGCTTTTCTTTTATCGAACCGCTCACCACGCCCGGCGCCACGGTTTTCACCACCGCGCGGTAGCGGTTGCCCAGCCCGTCGAAGATCTCGATCTCGTCGCCGGCGCGGACGCGCGCGGCGCGGGCTATATGGTTCGCCTCTTCCTCGCCGGCTACAAAATCGCCGCCGCGGATGTTTTCTGGAGGTATTAGATATTGCGGCATAAACCCGGCTGCGGCCTCGCGATGGCTGTTCAGCCAAGTATTTTTTTAAAGAAACTTTTCTCTTCGTCGGGCGGCGGCACCCCGTGCCCCGCCAGCGTAGCCAGCTCGGCGAACAGCTCGCGCTGGCGCGGGGTAAGCTCGTGCGGGATCTCCAGCTTTATCTTCACCAGCAGGTCCCCCCTGGGCCGGCCGCCCGGCCCGGGCATGCCCTTATCGTGCACGCGGAACACTTTGCCGTGCTGGGTGCCGGACTGTATCTTTATTTTCGTCCGGCCGCCCTCGATAAGGGGCACGTCGAGCTCGCCGCCCAGGGCGGCCTGCCAGACGGCCACCGGGCATTCGTAAATAAGGTCGCGCTTATTGCGCTCGAAATGAGGATGATGCCGCAGGCGCACCTGGATATACAGGTCCCCGGAGGCGCCGCCCTTCGCGCCTGCGTCGCCGCCGCCCGACACCCGCAGCACGGCCCCCTCTTCAACGCCCGCCGGCACCTTGACGTTGATGGAAACGCTTTTCTTCACCCGCCCCTGGCCGTTGCAGGTCTTGCAGGGCGTGGTTATGACTTCGCCCTGGCCGCCGCATTCGGGGCAGGCCTGGCTGAAAGAGAAAAAGCCCTGCGAGTACTGCACGCGGCCGGCGCCCCTGCAGGCGGGACATTTTTTTATGCCGGTCCTGCCGCGCGCGCCGGTGCCTTCGCAGTCTTCGCAAAGTTCCGTGCGGTCAAAATTAACGGGGACCTTGATCCCGGTGAAAGCCTCTTCCAGCGAAATTTCGGTCTCATATTTAAGGTCCGCGCCGCGCCGGGAACGGGGCTGGCCCCGCTGGCCGCCGCCCTGCGCGAACAGGTTCTCGAAAAGATCGCCGAACACGTCCCCCATGTCGCCGCCCTGGAAACCGCCGAAGCCGCCGCGCCCGCCGCCCCCGCCGCCGGCCTTGAGCCCCTCGGCCCCGAACTGGTCGTAGATCCGCCTTTTTTCCGGCGTGGAGAGCACTTCGTACGCCTCGTTTATCTCCTTGAAATTCGCCTCAGATTCGCTGTTGTCCGGGTTCCGGTCGGGATGGTATTTCATCGCCAGCTTCCGGTAAGCGGTCTTTATCTCGTCGTCTCCGGCGTTGCGTGCCACGCCCAGCGTGCGGTAATAATCGTTTGAAGCCATAAATAAAAATTATAGATCGAGCGTCTGAAGTCCGGGATCGGGCGCTGGAACACAAAGCCCGAAGCGCGGCTCAACTGCCGCAAACCAGAGGCCGGGAGCCGGGGGCGGAAGCTTTACGGCTCCTGCCCCGCGGCTCCCGACTCACCGCTGCGCGCTTACTTCTTTTCGTCCACCACTTCCGCGTCCACCACGTCGTCCTTGCCGCCGGGGGCCGCTTTCGCGCCCTCGGGAGCGGGGCCGGCGCCGGCTTCGGGACCCGCCTTGGCCTGCGCCTTGGCCTGCGCGTCCTTATAAACGGCCTCCCCGAGTTTCTGCGAAACGCGGATCAGCTCGTCCTTGGTCTTCTTGACCTTCTCCATGTCGTCGCCTTTGAGGGCGTCCTTCATTTCGGTTACGGCGCGGTCCACGGCCAGGCGCTCTTCCTGGGAGATCTTGTCCCCGTGGTCGCGCAGCGCCTTCTCGGTCGTGTACAGCACGGTGTCGGCCTCGTTCTTGGTCTCCACCTTCTCCTTGTATTTCTTGTCGGCGTCGGAGAACTGCTCCGCCTGCTTCACGAACTTGTCGATGTCTTCCTTGGACAGCTTGTTGGGCGCGCTGATGGTGATATGCTGCGCCTTGCCGGTGCCCAGGTCCTTGGCGTGCACCTGCAGGATGCCGTTGGCGTCGATGTCGAAAGCCACCTCGATCTGCGGCACGCCGCGCGGCGCGGGCGGGATGCCGTCCAGGTCGAACTTGCCCAGCGACACGTTGTCGCCGGCCATCGCCCTTTCGCCTTGCAGCACGTGGATGGTCACCGCGGGCTGGTTGTCGGAGGCGGTGGAGAAGGTCTGAGTCTTCTTCACGGGGATGGTGGTGTTCTTGTCGATCAGGCGCGTCATCACGCTGCCCAGGGTCTCGATGCCCAGGGACAGCGGGGTGACGTCGAGCAGCAGCACGTCCTTGACGTCGCCGGTCAGCACGGCGGCCTGCACGCCCGCGCCGGTGGCCACGCACTCCATCGGGTCGATGCCGTGTTCGATCTTCTTGCCCGCGTATTCCTCGATGAACTTCTGCACGATGGGCATGCGGGTGGGGCCGCCCACCAGGATGATGCGGCTGATGTCGGACGTCTTCATCTTGGCGTCGGCCAGCGCGGTGTCTATGGATTTCTGGCAGCGCTTCACGATAGGGTCGACCAGCGCCTCCAGGCGGGAGCGCGACAGCTTCAGCGCCATGTGCTTGGGGCCGGTGGCGTCGGCCGAGATGAAGGGCAGGTTGATCTCGGTCTCCATCGTGGTGGAGAGCTCGATCTTGGCCTTCTCGGCGGCTTCCTTGATGCGCTGCGTGGAGGTCGTATCCTTCATCAGGTCGATGCCGGTGTCCTTGCGGAACTCGCCGGCCAGGTATTCCACCAGCACGCGGTCCATGTCGGTGCCGCCCAGCTGGGTGTCGCCAGAGGTGGAGATAACGTCGAAGGTGCCTTCCTTGCCCATTTCCATGATGGTGACGTCGAGCGTGCCGCCGCCCAGGTCGAACACCATGATCTTCTGGTCCTTGCCCTCTTTGTCTATGCCGTAGGCCAGGGCCGCGGCGGTGGGCTCGTTCACCAGGCGCACGACCTCAAGGCCGGCGATGGTGCCGGCGTCCTTGGTGGCCTGGCGCTGGTTGTCGTTGAAGTAGGCCGGCACGGTGATGACGGCCTTCTCGACTTTCTCGCCCAGGAAAGCTTCGGCGTCGCGCTTCACTTTCTGAAGCAGGAAAGCGGACAGCTGCTGCGGCGTGAATTCCTTGCCCACTACCTGGTACTTGTGGTCGGTGCCCATTTTCCGCTTGAAGGCGGAAACGGTGCCTTCGGGGTTGGCCACCGCCTGCCTGCGGGCGGGCTCGCCCACCAGCATCTGGCCGTCTTTGGCGAATGCCACGTAAGACGGGAACGCTTTACCGCCCAGCGTCGTGCCTTCGGCCGAAGGGATGATGGTGACTTTTCCGCCTTCCATCACCGCCGCAGCCGTATTCGAAGTTCCGAGGTCGATGCCTATTATTTTTGCCATATTAATTTTCCTCCACTGTCTGCGATATTTTTAAACTCTCCTGTTCACTGTCCCTCTTCAACTGCCTCGCCCGCCTGCGCGGGAGGCTGTTCCGCGGCCGCCGCGCTAACGGAAGCGGCCTTTTTTTTAGCTATCTTCACCCTGGCCGGCCTGAGGATCTTATCGCAGAAATAAAAACCTTTCTGCAGCTCCTCCACCACCAGCCCGTCGTTCTCTTCGGTGCCTTCCACCACGCCCAGGATCTCGGACGCCATGGGGTCATAGGGCTTGCCCACCGGCTCCATGGGGCGCAGGCCCTCGGAGTCAAAAACCTTGGAGAACTCCTTGAAGATCATTTCCAGGCCCTTCAGCGTCTGGTCGCCGCCGCCGTTCTCTTTAGCGGTATTGATATGGGCGTGGGCGGCTATCAGCAGGTCATAAAGCGGCAGGAGCTTGAGCAGGAGCTCCGCCTTGCCCCAGCGGATGAGCTCCGGCTTCTCCTTGTCCAGGCGCTTGCGGTAATTCTCGAAATCGGCCTGCAGGCGCAGCAGCTGGTTGTAATAGTCCGCGGCCAGCCTGGTCTGCTTCTCCAGTTCGCTTTCCTCAGCTTTCGCCTCGGGCCCGGCGGCGCATTCCGCCTTTTCCGGCGCATGCGCGGCGTGAGCTTTTTTTTCTTCGCCTTTATGGTTCTTCATAAGATGTAGATGTCTTTTTTTACGCGGCTTTTATTCTTCAAAATCCACTTTTTCCCACTCGCCCAGCATGTCTTCCATCATCGAGCTGACCGTGTCCACCAGCGAGATCATGCGCGGGTATTCCATGCGCTTGTAACCCAGTATCCCCACCAGCCCCACGGCTTTATCGTTCAGGCAGTAGGAGCTGGAAACCAGGCTGAAATTTTTAAATTCCTTGATACTGTTCTCCGAACCTATGGTCACATCCACCAGGCGGCGCTTCAGGGGCTTGACGGCGGCGTCCCGCGGGTTCAGGATCCCGCTGCGGCGCTCCACCCCCTGGAACGGCGCCGGGGCCGCCAGCGCTTTCGTCTTTATGGCGCAATCGCGCAGGCGCTCCCGGAGCAGGCCGGAAAAGCGCTCTTTCTCCTCCAGCAGGCGGGCGATGCTGCGGAAATCCTCGATATTGCCTTCTTCCAGGTTGGAATAAATGCGGCTCAACCCCTCCAGGTAAAGCGCGTCGTCGCTCTTGGCCAGCCCCCGGAAGTATTCCACAATTTTCCGCAGCAGTTCTTCAAGGCCTTTATTGCGCTCGTGCGCCAGGAATTCGTCCCGGACCACCTGCGGCAGGTCCGCGATGGGCAGGTCCTTGATGCGCCGGTTGAGGCGCGTGGACAGGCCCCTGACGGAATTCTTGTCCGCGGGGCTGGTCAGCGAGAAAGTGGCGTGCTTTATGACGCCTGAATGGGCGAACAGCACCGACAGCACGCTCTTGGGCCCCATGCTCAGCAGGTCCAGGCGCTTCACGCTGTCGAGGTCCATGTCCGAGCTCATCACGAAACCGGCCCACTTGGACATATCCGCCAGCATGCGGGAAGTGTGCTTCAGGAAGCCGTCGAGCTGCTCGGCGCGCCGGTCGTATTCCTGCTCCAGGCGCTCTTTTTCCGAGGCGGCCAGGCGCTGCAGCTTCAAAACATTGTCCACGTAGGAGCGGTAGCCTTTGTCGGAAGGGATGCGGCCGCCCGAGGTGTGCGCCTGGAACAAATACCCGGTATCCTCGAGCTCCTTGAGGATGTTGCGGATGGTGGCGCTGGAAACGTTGAACCGCCCCTCTTCAGCGATCAGTTCGGAGCTGACCGGGCGGCCCGTGCTGACATAGTTGTAGACCACCCAGTTAAGGATCTTCTCTTTTCTGTCCTGGGCTACTTCCGGTTTAAGAACCCTCATAAAGATTTCCGCCCGACGCGCATTTTAAATTAGCACTCAAAACATCTGACTGCTAAGAATATTATATACCTTGGTCTTTTAATTGTCAATACCCGCCCTTGAGCGCTAAAAATAAAATTTCCGGCCCGGCCTGACCGCCGTCAAGGCGCGGCCGCCGGCGACTTTCGTATACTATTTTCACGCAGAGAAAGTACCGGGGAGGGTTCAGAACAATGAAAGCGTCAATTTTCCTGGCAGTAATATTTTTCACGGCGGGCAGCACCGCCGCGCAGCCGGCCGCGGACTGGGCCGGCGCAGTTACGAAGGAAGCCCTGGCCGCCTTCGCGCCGCCCCCCGCCTCCCCCGCCGGCGCCCTGCCGCGCGACGGCAAGAACTACTCCGGCGCCGAAGAAGTACTGATCAAAGAATTCGCCATCACGGGCATAGCACTGAATATCCCCGAAGAGGAAGTCGCGGCGCAGACGCTCGGCTACCCCAACGCCATCTGCTTCGAACAGGCGCTGCGCCTTTCGCTGAAAAGCTTTCTTGAAGACTACACCGACCCCGCCAGCCCGCTGGCAGCGGTCCTGGCCGGCATGGGCGTTTCCGCGGAAAAACCGTCGAAAAGCGAAGTTAAGACGGCCAGCCGCAAGCTGCTGCAGCTCATGAATACCCCCGGCGCCACCCTGGCCCTGGTGCGCAGCTCCGACGCCGCACAGGCGCCGCGCGGAGAAACCGTAAAGGCTAACTGGGTCTTCCGCCTCCGCATCTCCGGTTCCGACCGCGCGTATTGGGCCGTCGCGCACCGCGCCGGCAACCCGGTCTACAATTATTGAACGGAACCGCCCGGCCGCAAAAAACCCCGGCGTCGCCGGGGTTTTTTTATTATGCCCGCCGGGGCATATAGATTGAAGGATTACTTTATATATATTATTCTCTATATATAAAGGGGCTGGATCAAATTTTAAGGCGGTGGACTGCATGGGCCGAAAGCCCTTTCATTCATTTTATAAGACAGCGGCGCTGTGCCTGTTGACGCTCTGCTTCTGGAGCTGCGAAAGCTTTATCCCCAGCGACCCGCAGGAGCGGATGACGCGGGCCGTGAATAACGATTCCGCAGCCGGCATTAAAAAGCTGCTGGCCGAAGGCTTCCGTGTGGACACGCCCAACAACCTGGGCCGCACCCCCCTGATGCTGGCCGGCAGAAGGGGCTCCCTGAAAGCCATACAGGTCCTGCTGGGAAACCAGGCCTCCGTAGACCTCAGGGACGTAAAGCGCGAAACCGCCCTGCACTTCGCGGCCAGGTGGGGCACCCCCGAAGCCGTAAAACTGCTGCTGGACCACGGCGCCGGGCCGGAGATGAAAGATTACCTGAGCTGGACACCGCTTATGTGGGCGTCCATAAACGGCAGGGAAGCCGTGGTCGCCGCCCTGCTGGCCGGCGGCGCGTCCGTCTTTACCACCGACGTGGACAAGAATACGCCGCTGATCCTTGCGGCCAGCCGCGGGCATACCGGCACGGTGGAATTGCTGCTGGACAACGGCGCGAACCTGCTGGCGGTCAACAAAAAGGGCGTCGACGCCGAGGCCGCCGCGCGGCAGAACGCCCACCCGGAACTGGCCGGACTCCTGAAAGCAAAAAAGGCCCGGAACCCGCGCTGACGGGTCCCGGGCCTCTTTCTTCCCCCTCCCTACTGGGTAAGGAAGAGGTCCTTCGTAACGGTATAGCGCCCGGACAGCCAGTCCACCACTTCGCGCGCCACCTCCGCGGTCTCATTTTCCCGGGCTTCCAGGAACGCGCCGTAGTCGGCCTTTAAAGATTCTTTTTCCTCGTCCGTAAGGACGTCCAGCCCCTTGTCCATGAAGGCGGGCAGGTCCCGCTCCAGCTGCACCGCCATTTCCTGGCAGGTCACCATGGCCGCGGCTTTCCTGAAAGCTTTTTCAGGCTTGTAGGCCGAGCCCTGGGCGAAGCCGCTCTTGAACGTAAGCAGCACTATTTTCGAAAGCGCGGCCTGGTTCATCGGGTTGATGGCGTGGCCCGCCAGCCAGTTGCCCATTTCCACGGGGCGGCCCGTCACCGGGCGCAGGTGCAGGAATTTGCACATGCGCGGCCCGTCGTTGACGGGATAATTGTCCCAGAGCACCGGCTTACGGCCCAGCGCGGCGGCCGTCGAGCGCAGGTGCTCCTCGCTGTAGGACTTCGAACAGACCTGCTCCCCGGTCCAGAAGAAGCTGACCTTTTTATCCAGTTCCGCGCCCAGCTTTTCGAAATAACCCTCCGGCTTTTTACCGAACAGCTTTTCCAGCACGGGATCCGACGAATAATACGTGGGGCAGAAGATGAACTGCTTCGCGTTGGAGCGCGCGACTATCCAGTTGACTATCTCCGCCTGGCGTCCGGCCAGGTCGGGCAGGTCCCCCTTCATGTCGTCCATCAGTATGCCGAACTTGTCCACGCCTATGCGGTTGAAGGCGTCGATACGGTTCTGGAGATGTTTTTTTACCTCCAGGTTGAACTCCGAAAGATAGATCTCGTAGGGGCTGAAGCCGACCCCGAACTCGACGCCTGTGGCGCGGCACTGGCCCGACAGTTTGGCAAGCTTTTCCTCGAGGGCCTTGGGCAGCGGCTCACGCCACTTTTTCCGCAGGAAGGCGTCCCCCTTGGGCGCGTAGATGTAGAAAGAAAACCCCTGTTTCTTCAGGAAGCCGGCATAGTCCGCCCGCTGCCCCCAGCTCCACGGCTCGCCGTAAAATCCTTCAATGACGCCCAGTTTATTTTCTGCCATTTGTCTCCTCTGTTATAGCAACGGATTTGAAACCACGCCGTCGGCCAGCTTGGGTTCGAACCAGGTAGACTTCGGAGGCATCACCTGGTTGTCGTCGGCCACCGAGATCAGTTCGTCGAGAGAGGTGGCGAACAAGGCGAAGGCGGCGGCCATCTCGCCGGAATTCACGCGCCGCTCCAGCTCGCCGAGGCCGCGTATGCCGCCCACGAAATCCACGCGGTCGGATTTGCGCAGGTCCTTGATGCCCAGTATCCGGTCCAGCACCAGGTCCGACAGCACGCTGACGTCCAAAGCTTTCACCGGGTCGTCCTCTTTGGAGGGCGTCGGCACTACCGGCTTCAGCAGGTACCACTTGCCGCCCAGGTACAGGCCGAACTCGCGGCGGGCGGCGGGCTTGGCCTGGCCTTTAACTTCCGTCACGGAAAAACTCTCCCGGACTTTCGCCAGGAAAGCTTCCGGGGTAAGGCCGTTGAGGTCTTTCACCACCCGGTTATAGTCCCAGATCTTCATCTCGTCCACCGGGAAAGCGGCGGCCAGGTAGACGTTGTAAGGCTCGTCGCCTTTGTGCGCGCTGCCCCGCTCCGCGACCATCATTTTTTTAACGCGGCTGGCGGCGGCGCTGCGGTGATGGCCGTCGGCGATGTAGACCGTTTTCTGTTTCTCGGAAGCCGAGGAAATGGTCTTTATATCGGCGTCGTCGGAGATCACCCACAGGGTATGCACCACGCCGCCCTGCCCGGTGGCGGAAAAAGCGGGGGCGTTCTTAACGGTCTTCTTTATCACGGCGTCCACTTCGGGGATCTGCTTGTAGGCGATAATGCCGGGACCGGTCTGGGCCCTGACGTACTTTATCTGGTTCACGCGGTCGTCCTCTTTTACCGGGCGGGTGAACTCGTGCTTGCGTATGCGGTTGGCGTCGTAGTCGTCCACGCAGGCGCCCACCATGAGGCCGGTCTGGATGTGCTGCCCCATCTGCAGCCTGTAGGCGTAGAAGCAGGGCTTGGCCTCGCGGACCAGCAGCCCTTTATCCAGCATGGCCCGGAAATTCTCCGCGGCTTTTTTATAGACCGCCTCGTCGTGCACGTCGGTACCGGGGGGCAGGTCGATCTCCGCCTTGGAGACGTGCAGGAAGCTGTTCGGCTTGCCCTTGGCCATCTCGCGGGCTTCGTCCGAGTCCATTACGTCGTAGGGCGGGGCGATTATTTCCTGGGCCTTGCCGGGGGCCGGCCTGATGCCGAAAATAGGTGAGAACAAAGGAAGTTTTGACATAGACGCCTCTTTTATTGATTACAGATCACAGCATCACCGCGACGGAACGAAAAGGCGCAGAGAAGTCCCCCCTCAGGGGGCCCTCCCTGCGCCCTCCGCGCCGCCGCGTTGAGAACCGGTTTCAGATCTTGTCTCCGTTGACCGCGTGGGTGCGCTTGCCGGTGAGCAGGTAGTCGGCTATCTGCTCGGCGGCCTGCCGGGCCACGGTCACCTGCGCGTCCTTGGTGGAAGCGGCTATATGCGGCGTGCAGATAACCTGCTCCATCCCGAAGAACGGGTGCTCGGTGGCCGGCTCCTTGGCGTACACGTCGCAGGCCAGGCCCGCGATCTGGCCGCTCTGCAGCGCCGCCTTGATATCCGCCTCCACCATGATGCCGCCGCGCGCGCAGTTGATCAGGCGCACGCCTTTTTTCATCTTGGCGATGGCGTCCTTGTTGAGCATGCCTTTGGTGGCCGGGTTGATGGTCACGTGGTAAGTGATGAAGTCGGACTTCGCGTACAGCTCGTCCAGCGGCACCATCTTCACGCCCAGCTCGCGGGCGCGCTCGGCGGTCATCACCGGATCAAAAACGAGGACGTGCATCTTGAGGCCCATCGCGCGGTCGGCCACCACGGCGCCGATATTGCCGCAGCCGATGACGCCCAGCGTCTTGCCGGTTATCTCCACGCCCTCGAACTTTTTCTTCTCCCATTTGCCCGCGTGGGTGGACGCGTTGGCCTGGGGGATATGGCGCGCCAGCGCCATCATCATGGCTACGGCGTGCTCGCCGGTGGAGACCGTATTGCCGAAGGGGGTGTTCATCACCAGCACCTTCTTGTCTATGCAGGCCAGCACGTCGATGTTGTCCACGCCGGAGCCGGCGCGGGCCACGGCCTTCAGGTTAGTGGCGGCCTCGATGATCTCGCGGGTAAGCGTGGTGGCCGAGCGCACTATGATCGCGTCGAACTGGGCCACGCAGGCTTTCAGCTCTTCCGGCTTCATGCCGGTCTTCACAACGGGCTCAAGGCCCCTTTCTTTAAGCACTTTCTCGCACAGGGCGTCGGCTTTGTCTGCGATGAGAACTTTCTTCATTTTACGGCCTCCTTGGTGTATTCTTTGGCTACGGCTTCATAGGCCCAATCGAGCCACGGCGTAAGGGCTTCGATATCGGAAGTCTCCACGGTGGCGCCGCACCACACGCGGATGCCGGCGGGGGCTTTGCCGTACGAATTGATATCGCGCGCCACGCCCTCTTTATCCAGCAGCGAGGTGATCTTCTTGGCGGCCTTGGTCTTGTCCTCGTCGGACAGCTTCTGGAACCAGTCGGCCTTGATCTTGAAACAGACCGAGGTATTGGAGCGGATCTCCTTGGCCGCGGCCAGGAAGTCTATCCAGTTGGACTTCGCCACCCATTTCTCAAAAGCGGCCAGGTTGGCGTTGGAGCGCTTTATCAGCGCCGGGTTGCCGCCGATGCTCTCGGCCCACTTCAGGGCGTCGATGGCGTCTTCCACGCACAGCATGGACGGCGTATTGACGGTGCTGTATTCGAGTTCGCCGGGCAGCAGCTTTTTCTCGTCGACAAGGCGGAAGATCTTGGGCACGGGCCAGGTGATCTTCGGGTTCTGCTCTTCCATGCGCTTCACGGCCTTGGGCGACAGGATGATCACGCCGTGGGCGGCTTCCCCGCCCAGCACTTTCTGCCAGGAGAAGGTGACCACGTCGAGCTTGGTGAAGTCTATCTCCATCGCGAACACGCCGGAAGTGGCGTCGCAGATCACTATGCCCTCGTGGTTCTTCGGCAGCCAGTCGAGGTTCGGCACTTTCACTCCGGAGGTGGTGCCGTTCCAGGTGAAGATGATGTCGTTGGCCGGGTTGGCCTTCTTCAGGTCGGGCAGCTGGCCGTAGTCGGCCTTGTACTCGTTGACCTGGGGGAGCTTGAGATATTTCTTGGCGTCCGTCATCCAGCCTTTGCCGAAGGATTCCCAGCCGAAGATGTCCACGGGCCTGGAGCCGAGCATGGTCCACATGGCCAGTTCCACCGCGCCGGTGTCGGAACCCGCCACCACGCCTATGCGGTAATCCGCCGGCAGGTTCAGCACTTTCTTCATGCGGTCGGAAACTTCCTGCAGGCGGGCTTTGCCTTCTTTGGAGCGGTGGCTGCGGCCCACCAGGGCGTTCTTTAAGGCGTCCACCGTCCAGCCGGGGCGCTTGGCGCAAGGTCCGGAAGAGAAGTTAGGGCATTTGGTCTTTATCGCTGGTTTTTCCATATTTTTTCCCCTTGAATTAATATTGTCGGCGGCTGCCACTTAATTTAAACACATTAGATAAAGTTTTTCAACCCGCACCCCGGCAGAAAGGTATTTCCGCGTGGTTTTGTGCCGCGCCGGGTTATATTGCTTAATTGTATATGAATATGGGAGAATCGTAATTATGGAAACCGGGAAACTGACCTGTGAAGATTATATGGCGCTGGTAGAGCAGGCGCCCATACTTATCTGGCGGGCCGGCAAAGACGCGAAATGCGACTATTTTAACGAGCGCTGGCTGCAGTTCACCGGGCGGACCATGGAGCAGGAAAAAGGCGACGGCTGGGCCGAAGGCGTGCACCCTGAAGATCTCAGCCGCTGCGTGGAATTTTACCTGTCAAATTTCAAGGCCCGCACCGTTTTTGAAATGGAGTACCGGCTGAAAAGACATGACGGCGCTTACCGCTGGCTCTTTGACCGGGGCGTTCCCTTCAACGACCCTGCCGGGAATTTCGCCGGCTATATCGGCAGCTGCATCGACATTACCGAGAAAAAAACCGCGCAGGAAGACCTGAAACTTGCGCGCGAGCGGGAATTGAACAATTTGCGCGGCCTGCTGCCCATCTGCTCCAGCTGCAAAAAAATAAAGAACGGCAGCGGGCAATGGGAAAGCGTGGATAAATATATAAGGGAACACGCCGAGGTGGATTTCAGCCACGGCATCTGCCCCGCCTGCTCGGAAAAACTTTACCCCGGCAAAAAATAGCCGGGGAACAGGCTTGTCCCCGGCGCGGCCGGCGGGCACCTGCCTTTCAGGCGCAGGGCCCGTAACGATTTAAAAGTAACGAAGAGCTGCGCCCTGCTAGATCAGTCCGCATTCCAGCCCCACGCGTTTTTCAAGTTTCAGCAGTTCCAGCACGCCGGCCAGTTTCTCCGGCTCCGGCGGCTGGGCGGCGGCGCTGCCGGCATAGCCGGCCAGCAGGCTGACGAACCGGGCCCTTACCGCGGCGTCGGCTATTTCGCTGCCGGGATTTATTTTAAACTTCCCAGCCTTAAGCTCCGGCTCGCGCATTTTTGTCGCCCAGTACCAGGCCTTCATTTCCACCAGTTCGAAGTTAAGCCGGGCCAGGCGCAGCCGCCGGTCCGCGCAGCCGCCCGGCTCCGTTTCAGCCACGGCGTCGCGCAGGCCGCCGGCGAAAGCGGGTTGTGCGGGGCCCGCCTCCTCCGGCCCGGCCGGCAGCGCCGCCGGCGGTTCCAAGGGGCCGAACATGCTTTTGAGCAGGTCCTTCTCCCGCCTCCTGGCAGCGGTTTCCACCGCCAGCAGTACCCGGCCGGTCTTCAGGTCTATCAGTTTCGTAAGCACCTTAAGGAATTCGCCGCCGTCGTAAACGGTGCCCGTGACCACCGCGTCTACAGAGAAGATGTCCCTGGGCAGGCCGGCGCCGTCCGCGGCGCCCGCGGCGGAGGATAAACGCGCCTCCTGCAAAACCTTGTCCAGCTGTTCCCTTTCGATCAGCGCGAGGCTTGTATTGCCGGCCAGCGCCAACCCGATGCGCCCGGCCACGTATTCGGTTTCACTGCGTCCTACACCGTCTTTAGCCGAGAACTCCAGCACCGCTATCTTTACCACGGCGTTGGCGGCGGCGCATTTTACTATGCGCGCGGACAGCGCTTTATACTCCCCGGAGGAGGCGGCGGCCGGGGCGCAAGCGAAGGCGCAGGCCAGGGCCAGCGCGACTATTTTATTTAAACCTGAGTTTTCCATAACTTCCCCTGCCTATAGTTTAGGCCGTGGAGTTACGAAAATTCTCCGGACAAGTTCAAATTTTGTTCAAATCCGAAAGCCTGGACAAAAGTATCCCGCCCCCGCCTGGAAAGGCGCGGCTGCCCGGGGCGGGGCCGGTCTGAGTGTTAAGCCGGGCGCAGCCGGGCTTTTACGGCCTCGCCCAGCGTATCCAGGTTTACAGGCTTCGCAGCGTAATAGCAAGCGCCCAGCTGCAGGCAGGTTCTCGCCAGCTCCGCGTCGGCGGTGCCGGTGATCATGATGAACCCCGTACCGGGCATTTCCGGCGCCAGTTCTTTGAGCACGTCGAGGCCGTCCATGCGCGGCATGAAGATATCCAGCAGCACTATGTCCGGGCGGCTGGCGCGGCCCAGGGCCAGGGCCTCGGCCCCGTCCGCGGCCTCCAATACCCGGCAGCCGAGGCCGGTAAAATAGCGCCGCAGCACCGTCCTGAACCCGGCGTCGTCATCGGCCACCAGCACCGCGCCGCCCCGTTGCGCCCCGCCGGCGTCTCCGCCGGCCCCGGCGCCGAGTATCCGGCCTGCTTCGTCCAGGACTTTGGATAACCCGCCCGCCTTGGAAAGGAAGGCCGCCGCCCCCAGGCGGAGGTAGGTCCCGGCGTCCTCGGGATCGTCATAGCCGCTGAGAATAATTACCGGGGTCCGCCAGGAAATTCTCCGCATGCTGCCGAACAGCAGCGAGCCCGGCAGCACGGGCAGTTCCCGGTCGAGCACCACAAGGTCCGGCCGGCTCTCTTTAAAAACCCGCAGGCCCTCCGCCCCGTCGGCGGCCGTCAGCACCTGGTGCCCGGCGCGGGCCAGGAAAGAACTTAGGGCGCCGCGCACCGTACTATCATCGTCCACTACCAGTATTTTAGCCATAATTCCTCCCGCCGCGTTTTTGAACTGCCGCTTAATCCGCCCGCCGGTCCTTCTGATACACGCTGCCGCTGCGGCCGGCCAGCCCCTTAAGATGTTTTTTCAGCTCTCCCGCTATGTCCACTATCTGGGCGTAATGCCCCAGCCTGCGCTGCTCGTTGGTGACCACGGCCAGGCTCAGGCTCATGACCGGGAATTCCCGCACCCCGCCGGCCCTGTCCCTGGCCACGGTATACCCCCGGTCCCTGTCCTCCCTGCTATACAGCCCCGGCGCCAGCAGGTCGAATTTCGCGGCTATGGCCCCGGCTATTTCCTCCGCGCGTTCCGGGGCGGACATCAGCACAAAATCGTCGCCGCCCACATGCCCCAGGAAAATATCCTCCTCCTCAAAGTCCGCCTGGATACTCTCCAGCAGCGCCGCCGTCCGCTTTATCGCATTGTCACCGTTAAGGTAGCCATAATTGTCGTTATAAGCCTTGAAATTATCTATATCGATGTAGAAGAAAGCCAGCGGGCTGCCCGCCGCTATGCGCCGCCCGGCCTCCTCCTCTATGGCCGGCCCGCCCGGCAGCAGGGTCAGCGGGTTGGCGCTGAGCATGCGCCTGGCCCGCCGGGCGGCGCCTTCCACCCTGGACAGGAGGTCCTGGGCGGTGAAAGGCTTGGCGATAAAATCGTCCGCCCCCAGCCCGAATTGCGAAGCCTGCTCGGCCGGGCCGCTGTCCCCGCTCAGCACTATTATAGGGATCATCGCCAGCCGCGGGTTATGGCGGAGCCGCGACAACAGTTCCCTGCCGCCCAGGCGCGGCATATTGAGGTCCAGCAGTATTATGTCGGGCTGGCGCACGGCGATGCGCTCCATGGCGGCCATGCCGTCTTCGGCCGTATCCACCTGCCAGCCTTTGCCCTCGAAAACCCGGCTTACTATCCGGTGAAAAGTCCTGTCGTCGTCAGCCACCAGCAATGTCTTGTTCATAATCCCCCCCTAAAAGAGCCCGCAGTCGTCAGACACCTGTTTTTCCTGCTTCATCAGGTCCAGCAAGCGGGTTAAATTTTCCGGTTCCGGCGGTACGGCGGCGGCCCTGGAATAAGCGGCCAGCAAGCTGTAGAACCGGGCTTTTACCCCGGCATCGCCTATTTCGCTGCCGGGATTCCTTGTAAGTTTCGCGGAACTGAATCCCGGCTCGCGCATTTTTTCGGCCCAGTACCAGGCCTTTATCTCCACAAGTTCGGCGTTCAGCCGGTTCAGGCCCAGCCGCCTGTCCGCGCAGGAGCGCGCGGCCGGTTCAGCCACGGCGTCGCGCAGGCCCCCGCCGGACCGGGGCCGGGAACGGCCCCAGCCGTCGGGCAGCTCCGGCATCTCCACCTCCGGCGGCTCCAGCGTGCCGGCCAGCTCGTTGAGCAGGTCCTTTTCCCGCCGCCGGGTATCGGTTTCGACCGCCAGCAGTATCCGGCCGGTCTTTATATCTATTAATTTTGTAAGTACCTTAAGGAATTCGCCGTCGGCGAAAACGGTGCCCGTTACCACCGCGTCTATAGAGAAGATCTCCCGGAGCAGGCCGGAACCGTCCGCGGCTCCCGCCGCAGAAGCCAGCCGGGCCTCTTTAAATACTTTATCCAGCAGGTCCCTCTCTATCAGCGCGGGACTGATATTCCCCGCCAGGGCCAGCCCCACGCGCTCCGCCACATATTCGGTTTCGCCCTGCCCCGCCCCCCCTTTGGCCGAAAACCCCAGCACGGCTATTTTTGCCACGGAATTGGCCAGCGCGCATTTGACTATGCGCGCGGAGAGCGCTTTATACTCCCCGGCCGCGGTAACGGCCCTGGGAAAAGCGAAAACGCAGGCTAGCGCCAGCGCGGCTATACTTTTGACACTTGTGTTTTTCATACCCCTGCCCCGCTTATAGTGTAGCAGGGGGGGTTACGGGAAAGTTCCGGGGCGGTTCAAGTCTTGTTCAATTTTTGAAGCCGGGCCAGGAGGCTGTCCGGCAGGGCCTCCGGCTGTGCGCTGCGCGGTCCCGCCGCCGGCAGGAACACCGTGAATTCGCTGCCGCGCCCCGGCTGGCTGCGCGCCTCCACCCAGCCGTTATGCTGCCTTATATTGCCGTAGGCCACCGAAAGACCCAGCCCGCGGCCGCGGCCCTTATCCCTGGTAGTGAAGTACGGCTCGAAAATATGCTCCAGCACCTCCGGCGCCATGCCGCAGCCGGTGTCCGCCACCGACACCCTTAAGAACAGGCTCCCGGCCGCGGCCTGATCGGGAGAATTCACGCCCGCGCGGTCCAGGCTCACCGCGGCGGCGCCCAGCGTCAGCGTTCCGCCCTCCGCCATGGCGTCGCGCGCGTTGAGCAACAGGTTCAGCAGCGCCGTCTCCAGGTGGACGGGGTCGGCCATTATGTCCGGCAGGTCCGGGGCAAAATCCGCCGCCACCGTTATTTTTCCGCCGGCCAGGCCGCGCGCGGTTCCCAGCATTTTAGCCAGGAATTCCCCGGTGCGGCAGGGCGCCTTTGAAATTACCTGCTTGCGGCTGAAGGCGAGCAGCTGCCGGGTAAGCACCGCCGCCGCCTCCACCGCTTTGCGTATCTCGGCCATGTCCTCCCGGCCCTGGTCGCCGGGCGGCAGCGCCTTCTGCGCCAGCGTGGCATAACCTTCTATAGCGCCCAGGATATTATTGAAGTCGTGCGCCAGCCCGCCGGCCAGCCGTCCTACGGATTCCATAGCCTGTTCGGCCGGCACAAAATAGCCGCTCCCGGCGGCCTCCGCCGTTGCTTTCCCGGCGGCTTCGGTCAGTTTTTCCATATTATTCAAACTTGTAGCCGTGGCCGGTAACGCTTACCAGCCGCGCCGCAAGCTTGCCTCCCAGTTTTTTACGCAAAGAAGAAATATGCGTCTCCACCGTGTGCGGGTTGTCGTAGGTCGCCATATCGTAGCCCCAGATGGTCTCCAGCAGGTAAGGGACGCCCAGCACCCGGCCTTTTTTCTCCAGGAGCAGGGTGATCAGGTCGAATTCCTTGCGGGTGAGCGCCGCCTCCTTGCCGCCTATCTTTACCGTGCGGGCGGAAGGGTCGAGTTCCAGCCCCTGTTCTTTTATTTTAATCG
>DAOPZW010000019.1:0-26732 GCA_035353595.1 Elusimicrobiales bacterium
ATCCTGGCCCACTACGGGCATAAAAGGCCGGCCGCTTTCCTGCTGGGCCTGCCGGACAAATGCTCCGGCGGCGAGGATTTTATTTTCAAGACCATAGGCGTGATGCCCGAATGCCGCAAGATGGGCGTGGGCAGCGCCCTCTTCTACCTGATGCAGGCCAGGCTGGAAGGCCGCGGCGTGAGGAAATGTATTTTTTCTACGATGCGCGACAGCAACCCCGCCGTGCAGGCGTTGACCACGCGGGCGCCGGTGCTGCACCGCGGTTATATTACTTTCGGCCGGGACCTGAAATGTTGAGCGGGCTGATCGTCATGCTGGCCGCCTACGCCGCGGTCTTCGTCTGCGCGGAATACCTGCTGCGGCGCGGCTGGTCCGGCATGCTGACGCGGAAATTCGCCCACGCGGCCGGCGGGCTGGTTTCCTGCGCGCTGCCAGTTTTTGTCGCCAAAACTTCGGCGATCGCCATCGGCGCCGGGGCTTCGCTGCTGCTGTGGCTGTCCGCCCGCAACGGGACGCTGCGCAGTGTGCACGACGGCGGCCGGGGCACCGCCGGTGCGGTGCTGTTCCCGCTGGGGCTGGCGCTGAGCGTCTTGTTCTTCTGGCGGTCCGACGCCGTAGTCTTCCAATGGTCGGCTTTGCTGCTGGGGCTGGCGGACGGCGCGGCCGGAGCCGCGGGCGGGATGTGGGGGAAAAGAAGTTTTAATATAACGGGGCATAAGACGGTGGAAGGGAGCCTCCTGTTCCTGGCCGCGGCGGCGGCGGTGCTGGCGGCCTTCGTAGTGGCGCAGCGCGGCTTTATTACGCCCGGCGACGCCGCCGCGATAACGGCCGGGGCGCTGGCCCTGACCGCCGTGGAAAGCGCCCTGGGCAAAGGCTGGGATAATGTAGGGGTCCCGCTGGCCGGCGGCGCGGTGCTGCTGTTCCTGAGGTAGGATGTCTTTGCCGGGGTTGAACTTCGCATGAAATATCTTTTCCCGCTGGCCCAGGCAGACGACCCCGTGAGCGCCGGGCGCAAAGCTTTTAACCTGGCAAGGCTCGCCCGGGCGGGGTTTAAAGTGCCGGGGGGCTTCGTTGTGGCCGCCGGCGCCCCGCCGGAAAGTATCGGCGCCGGACTGGGCGCGGCTTTCGCGGCGCTGGGCGCGCCCCTGGCCGCGGTGCGCAGTTCCGCCGCGGCGGAGGACGGCGAGAAAAATTCCTTCGCCGGCCAGTTCGACAGTTTTCTCGGCGTGAACGCCGCGGGCCTGGAGCGGGCCGTGCTGGCCTGCCTCGCCTCGGGTTCGAACGCGCGGGCCGCGGCTTACGGCGGCGCGCCGCAGGCGCTGGCCGTGATAGTGCAGGAAATGGTGGCGCCGGAAAGTTCCGGCGTGGCCTTCAGCTGCGACCCGGTAACCGGCGACCGCAGCGCGGCGGTGATAGAGGCGGTTTACGGCCTGTGTGAACCGCTGGTAAGCGGCAGCGTGACCCCGGACCATTACCGCTTTGATAAGGCGCGGCTTGAGGAAACAGAGGTTCGTATCGTCACCCAGCCGGAATACCTGGGCGCCGGCCCCGGGGGCGGCACGGCTTTGTTTCCGGTGCCGGCGGAGGCGCGGGCCCAGCGGAAGTTGAGCGCGGAAATGCTGCGGCAGGTTGCGCTTGCGGCCATGCGGGTTGAAAGCCTGTTTGAAAAGCCTGTGGAT
This sequence comes from Elusimicrobiales bacterium, assembly GCA_035353595.1. Taxonomy (GTDB): domain Bacteria; phylum Elusimicrobiota; class Elusimicrobia; order Elusimicrobiales; family UBA9959; genus UBA9959. The sequence continues at coordinate 1,680 of DAOPZW010000019.1, forward strand.
ATTGAGTGGGCCGTGAAAGCCGGGGAGCTTTACCTGCTGCAGGCCCGCCCGGTAACCGGTTTATGAACGGAGATGACTTGAAATGAAAAAAATTATCGACCGGCTGCGCCTGCAATGGCTGATGGCCACCAAAACCATGGGCTACTCGGCGGACGCTACCGAGCGGATGTACCGGATCTATCTCAATCACGGCAAAGTCATACATTACCGCAAGGGCCGCCCCGTCTATTCGCTTTCAAGCCCCGCGCTGTTTACAGGGCCTTCCGCTAATTTCTTCGCGCGGCAGCTTTACAAGAGCATCCATGGCAAGAACACGCCCAACCTGCTGAGCTTCGCGGTTACCTCCGAATGCAACGCCGCCTGCGGGCATTGCAGCTTTTACAAGGACGAAAAGAAGGACGGCCGCCCGCCGGTTACGCTTGAGCAGGCGGTTTACCTGATAAGATCCGCGCAGGAACTGGGCGTGTCGGTGATAAATTTTACCGGCGGCGAGCCGCTGCTGCGCGGGGATCTGCCGGAAATAATTAAAAGCGTGGATAAAGAATTGTCCACTACGGCGATGTTTACCAATGGCTGGTATCTTAAGGAGCGCTGCGCCGAGCTGAAAGCGGCCGGGCTCGACAGTCTGTATGTCAGCGTGGATTCGGCCGATCCGAAAACACACGACAAATTGCGCGGCGTGGAGGGGCTGTTCGCCCGGGCCGCGGAGGGCATAGGCAGCGCCCTGTCGGCGGGTTTTTCCGTGGGAATTTCCTGCTGCGTTTCGCCGGAGTCTTTCAGGGACGGCGAACTGGACCGGGTGATAGAGTTGGCCAAAAAGCTGGGCGTGCACGAAGTCATAGTCTACGACGCGGCGCCTACCGGGCGCTACGCCGGGCGCGAAGACCTGCAGGGCAATACGGCCTGGCTGGAGGAGCTGATAGCTTCGGTGGGCAAATACAACGAGGACTCTTCCTATCCCGGCGTGCTGGTTTACGCCTACACCACCAGCCACCGCAGCGTGGGCTGCTCTTCCGGCGTGAATTACTTCTATCTCAGCCCCTGGGGCGACGTCTGCCCCTGCGACTTCAATCACATGTGCTTCGGCAACGCCCTGCAGGAGCCGCTGTACCGCATCTGGGACCGCATGACCTCGCTGCCGGATTTCAGCTGCGCCAAGTGGGGCTACTGCCGCATGAAGGACCCGGCTTTCAAAGATTGCAAAACCATCTCAAGGGAGTTCAAGAACTATGATCGAATTCTACCGTAAAATGTTCGCGGCCGCGGACGCCATGTACCGCGCGCACGCTTTCGACAGGGCGGCCACCGGGCCGATACTCGCTTTCGAGTTTTTCATCCTGGCGTTGGCCGGGCTGACGCTCTGGTGGCTGTGGCGCAACGAAAAAAAAGGCGTGCAGATCTTCTTTCTCGCCGCCGGCGGGCTTTTCATCCACCAGTTCTTCACTTCGCCGATGTGGCATAACTACAGGATGGGCTGGGCGGCGTATATTTACCAGGATATAAGCTGGATCTCCACGCTGGCCTGGGCCAGCATGATAATGGCCGCTATCACGCTGGTGGACCGGTATTTTAAAAACCTGAAAGACTGGCAGCGCTTCCCGCTGTACCTGGCTCTGCTGGCGCCGGCGGCTATGGCTTACGAGACCGTATTGTTGAAGCTGGGCGTCAGCGGCTACTCGCCCGAGGCGCAGCAGGCTATGAGCGGCTGGACGCTGCTGGGCACGCCGGTGGAAGGTTTCGTCTACGTGCCGGTGTTCATGGCGCTGGTGGTGAGCTTCACTAAATACTGGAGCTTTTACGTGCTGGAGAAACCCGTCATCCCGCTGTTCCGCCGGCCCTGGCTGCGCAGCTTCCTTATCTGCCTGGTCTCGGTGTTCCTCTTCGAGCTCACGGTAGAGCCTATGGTGGATAATGTCGGGTTTCCCGCCTGGTCTTATATCTACAGGGACATCAGCGTGCTGCTGACCGGGGCCTGGGTGGCGCTGGTCTGGCTGGCCATAAACCTGGTCGACAAATACCTCATCCACTTCGATCTGCGCAAGAAATTCATCGCCTACCTGGCGGTGGTATTTATCGCGGTGCTGCCTGTGGAACTTTGGCTGATGCTCAACGGCTACCGGGTTTACGGCCCCAGCACCACGGCGGCATTCACCGGTATGCATATCCCGTGGACCACGCTGCCCATGGAGGTGGCTTTCGGCATCCCGCTTTATTTCGCGCTGATATTGTCCTTCGTAAAATACTGGGAGATAATCCTGGATAACCGGTAAGGGAGCGCTGGATATGGATTCTCTCCAGGGTTGCATGTTAATAATAATCGCTTATTTCTTTATCATTTATGTTCTGCCCGTTTTAGGTTTCAGCGTGCTGGTCTGGCTGGTCTGGCGCTCATTCCACAAGACCGGACAAACCGGCGCGCCGGTTTCCGAAGCTGAGGCGAAGAACTTGAAGGACGCGGCGGATAAAGCGTATGCGGAGGCGGTCGCCCGGCGTAAAAAAGCGGAAATGGCCGCGACCATGAAAGAACAGGGGCGCCTGGACAGGCTGGCGCTGGTTTACTTTGTGGAGAGCGCGATGAAAGACGGGGGAGACGAGGCGGCCATAACCGCGGCCCTCAGGGAGAAAGGCTGGCCCGCCGGGCAGGTGGAGGCGGCGGTCCGCGGCTACCGGGAAATTCAGCCCGGAGGCCCGGAGTTGGTCAAAGCGCCGGCGGCTTAAGCCCCGGCGCGCTGCGTCCGAAGGCAGCCGGGCGGCCGGCTGCCGCCGTAGCGGGTTTCAGGAGGAACTTTTATGGGCGGTATTTTGGGTGGCGCATTCTGTATCTTGTTTCTGATCGGTTGGTTTTTGCTGATTGTAGTGCTGCCGGTCTATGCGGTTATCAAACTGGCAATGCTGATCTTCGGGTTTAAAACCGGAAAGAGGCGCCGGGAGCCTGTCTGGAACGATGAGCCGCTGGTAGCGGCCGCTGATGCCGAGAAGGCCCGGGCCGCGGAGGCCGAGGAGGCGGCTGTGAAGGCCGCAGCGGAAGCCATGCGGGCCGAGGCGGAGGCCGCCCGCGTGGAAGCCCTGAACCTGAGCAAAAAAGAGGCGGTGGTCTCGGCCCTGAAAAAACAGGGGCGCCTAGACAAGCTGGCGATGGTCTATTACGTCGAAAGCGCCATGCGGGAGGGCGGCAATGCGGCGGCCATAGCCTTCGCCCTCAGGGAGAAGGGCTGGCCCGAAAACGATATCGCGGAGGCTTTCCAGGGGTTCCAGTCCTTCCAATCCGCGCGCTAAGAGGACAGGCTGCGGCCCGCGGGGCCGGCTCATGAAAATACTTTACAGCCAATCCTGGGAAGACCCCCTCGTTTTGAACGCGGCGCTGCGCGTCGGCAGCGATGACGCCGTGCTCTCTATAACTTCTTCCGGAGACAATACGCTTTTTTTGCTGTCAAAGAACCCCGGGCGCCTCGTCGCGATAGACAGCAATCCCGCCCAGAACTATCTCCTGGAGTTGAAGGCGCGCGGCATCCAGTTCCTGGACCACGGGGAGTTCCTGGAATTCACTGGCGCCCTGCCTTCCGCAAGGCGGCTGGAGCTGTATGGCCGCATCGGAGGGCGCCTGAGCCCCGGCGCGGCGCAGTTCTGGGCCGGCCGGCCTTCGGAAATAAGAAAGGGCATTATTCACTGCGGCAAATTTGAAAGATATCTCGGAGGCTTCAGGAAATATATCCTGCCCCTTTCCCAATCGCGGGGGAAAATAGACGCTTTTCTCGGGCTGACGAGCCTGGGAGAACAAAAGGAATTTTACGAGCGCGCCTGGGACAACCTGCCGTGGAGGCTTACCTTTAAAATATTCTTTTCCGAATTTTTTCTCCGGAACGGCCGGGACGCGGCCTTTTTCAAGCACCACCGGAAAACCGCGGTTGCCGGGCAATATTTGCGCAAGACAAAAAAAGGATTTACCGAAGTACCGCTGGGCGGGAATTATTTTCTGCATTATATCCTTAAGGGGAATTACCATCCGGCCTGCCTGCCGGAGTACCTGGAAAAGGAGAATTTCGCCAGGATAAAGGCTAATCTCGGCCGGCTGGAAATAATAACTTGCGATATCGGGACTTACCTGGCCGGCTGTCCGGAGGGCCGGTTCTCCAAGTTCAACCTGTCAGACATCTTCGAACTGGTTTCCCGGGAAGAATACGTCGCGCTGCTGCAGCGGATAATACGGGTCTCCCGCGACGGGGGGAGCCTTTGCTACTGGAACCACCTGGTGGAGAGAAATGAGCATCCGGAGCTGGGGCCGGCGCTTGTTAAGCAGCGGAGCCCCGTAGCGCAAAAGGCCGGGGACCGGGTGTTTTTTTATGACGATTTTATCTGCGAGTCGGTGCGCAAGCCCGGGGTCAGGAAAGAGCGTTCTACCGGGTCCGGCTCTTAAGGATCTCCAGCACCGGCTTCGCCGCCCCGGGCGGAGCCGGGACGAAATCCCAGTCGCCGTGTAATTCGACATAGTCTTTCCTGGGGCCCGGACAAAGCTCCGAAAGCCCGCAAGGGGCGCAGTCCCGCGCAGCGCTGTTGTTCAGGAAAGAGCGCTTGTTCGCAAAAAGGTGCCAGGCTTCCCTGGAACAGGACTCATAGCCTTTCATAAAACAAAGCGGAAAGCCGTCGGTCATGCAGTTCAGCTTCAGTTCCCCGGCTTTCTTCAGGGCCTGGCTCAGGAAGGGCTGCACCTTTCCCAGTTCTGGGACCAGCCATTCCTGGCCGCACACGCGCCCCGCCACCTTGATGAAATGGAATTCGGCGTAAAACAAGCCGCGGAATTTGCGGGCCGCATATTCCACATAGTCCGGCATCTGCCTGTAGTTCAGTTCGTTCACGACAAAACCGACGGAGGCAAGCTCGGGCCCCGCCGCGCAGGCGTTTTTGATGGCCGCTACCTGTTCCTTGAATTTGCCGCGGGTGCAGGTGATGCGGTTGTAAGGTTCCTCAAGGTGGGACGGGAAATTGAAGTGGAAATGCGTGACCCCCGCCCGCAACAGCGCCGCCAGGCGCTTCCCGGTAAGGCCGAGGCCGCTGGTAAGGACCAGCGGGCGGCGCGTTCCCCTGCCGACGGCGGCTTTGACCCATTTTTCCAGGTCGGCCGAAAGCAGCGGCTCGCCGCCGGCGAAAGAGAGGGCTTCGTATCCGAGGTCCAGCACTTTTTCGATATTCCCGGGGGACATAGCCGGCTGCTCATCGTGCGCCAGGCAGAATACGCATTGCCTCGGGCATTGTTTCGTCACTATCACGTTCGGCCCGGGAACCCCGGAGTTATTCTTTTTTGCCATATTCTGTGAAGGCCTGCGGCTGAAACCCGGAACTGCGCGGCGGCCTGTACCGCTATGATACATAAACTGCGACGGTTTAAAGCCGTTCGCCGGGGAACCTGCGGTCGAAGGGCAGGATGAGCGGTCCTTTAGGAAAGCTCCTGCGGCAGAGTATTTTGCCCTGTTTGGAGATCTCCAGGCTGCTCCCGCGCAGGGTGACGCCGTCCCCCGCTTTTAACTGGCTCCGGATGCCGCCGAAGCCCAGGATATACAGCGGCGTGGCGTAGTCCGCGCCGTCCGGCCGGGAAGTCCCGTCCAGGATGGCCAGGTTGAAATCGTCGACATAGAGCACCGGGCGCGCCAGTTTCGCCCGGAAGTCCTCGCGGCAGTGGCTGGGCGTGTGCTCCGCCAGCCGGGCCTGGTTGAACCGCGCTATCTTCAGGCTTTCTGCGCAATCGTAGGCGCACGGGTTATGCGAGATCAGGGAGATATAGGGGCAGGAAATATCGAGCGAGGCCGCTTTTTTTCCGATCAGGCGGCCGTCAAAATCCAGGACATTGTTCAGGGGCCAGAAGAATTTTTCAGACTTGTTGCGGCACTCCCTGACGAAAGTGTCGCAGTCGTCCTGGTCGCTATTGAGCATCGTATTGTAGGCCTTTACGCAGCAGGCCGGGTACCCGAGCAGTTCCCCGACCGTGTCGTACCTGCCCGCGGCGTAAGCGGCCAGGGTGGATTTTATATGCGCGCTTTTTTTAGAGATAATGTGCGTAATGAACCTGTTCCTGTAATCGTAGCCGCGGTCGGTGGTCTCCCAGACCAGCCCGTATTTTTTAAAAGCGCCCTCCAGGAATTCCCTGCGGCCGGCTTCGAGGCGGATGGAGATCACCTTTTTTTTGCCGTACAGCAGGCCGATGATGTCGATGCTTTTGAGCCCGCAGAAATGTTCGAGTTTGAGTTCCATGTCGACGGGCCGTCAGCTCCGGGGCTTCGCCGCGACGCCGGCTTTCGGGCAGACTTGCGCGGCCGGGCAGCGGCCGCACAGCGGCTTGCGGGCGTCGCAGACGGCGCGGCCGTGCAGCACCAGCGCGTGGGCGAACCAGATCCAGTCCTGTTGCGGGACGGCCTTCATCAGGTCCGACTCTATCTTCCTGGGGTCGGTTTCTTTGGTTAGGCCCAGCCGGAAGGCGAGGCGTTTTACGTGCGTATCCACCACCACGCCGGCCGCTATGCCGTAGGCGCTGCCCAGCACCACGTTGGCGGTTTTGCGGGCCACGCCGCGCAGCGTAAGCAGTTCGTCCATGGTCGCAGGTACCTTGCCGCCGAAATTCTTGACTATAGCTTTCGACGCCTCTTTCAGGGACAGGGCCTTGTTCTTATAGAAGCCGGTAGAGTGTATCAGCTTCTCAAGATCGGGCAGCGGGGCCCGGGCCATTTCGGCGGGGCCCGGGTATTTTTTAAACAGCGCCGGGGTAACCAGGTTCACGCGCTGGTCGGTGCACTGGGCGGAGAGGATGGTGGCTATCAGCAGTTCGAAGGGGGCGGCGTGGTTGAGCGAGCAATGCGCTTCGGGATAGGCTTTTTTCAGGACCTTTATTATTGCGCCGGCGGAATTGTCGTTTTTCATATATTGGTAGCGCCGGGCGCCTGCCGCGGTACGGCCGCAGGTAAGTATTATAGCGGCAGGGAAGCGCTTTAGCAACTTTCCGGTAAAGTTCCGCCATCCTGCCCAGGGCGCTTAAGGACGGGCCGGCCGCTATTTTGCCTCCTGAACTTTTTGTATTATAGACATAGGGATACGCTGAGGCGGCTTAAGGGTAAACATAATGGACGTGGTCTTTTTGGGCACCAACGGCTGGTACGACACGCAAACGGGCAATACCCTCTGCGTGCTGCTGAAGACCCGGGACTACGACATCGTCCTGGACGCCGGCAACGGTTTCGCCAAGCTTGCCAGATACGTGGACGGAACGAAGCCGGTTTACCTGTTCCTGAGCCATCTGCACCTGGACCATGTGCTCGGCCTGCACACGCTGCTGAAATTCGATTTTAAAAAAGGGCTCAAGATCTGCGCGGGGGCGGGCGCCCGCCGGGACCTGGGCAGGCTGCTGCGCCGGCCGTTCACCGTGCCGCTGAAAAAATTGAGATACAGCGCGGAAGTGCTGGAGCTGCCCTCGCAGCTGAAAAAAATACCTTTCAAGTGCGCTTGCCTGCCGCTGCTGCATTCCGGGCCGGTGATGGGCTACCGGTTCGAACTGGACGGCGCGGCGGTGGCCTTCTGTACCGACACCGGCTATTGCGCGAATTCCGTGCAGCTGGCCGCCGGGGCGGACCTGCTGATCTCCGAATGTTCTTTGCTCCGCGGCAAGGGACGGTCCGGCTGGCCGCATATGAACCCGCGTACGGCGGCCGCCCTGGCCCGCGCCGCCGGAGCGCGCAGGCTGGCCCTGGTCCATTTCGACCCGGTGATCTATCCGAAAGCCGGCGACAGGGCGAAAGCGGCCGCGCTGGCCCGGAAAACTTTCAGGAACGTATTCACGGCCCGCGACGGCCTGCGCATAAAAATTTAATAAGCGTGACAGGGAGGTTTGCCATGAAAGTAGCTTTCTATACCAATGAATACCCGCCCAACGTCTATGGCGGAGCGGGCGTGGCGGTGGAATACCTCAGCCGCGAGCTCGCGAAGCTGATGGACGTGGAAGTGCGCTGCTTCGGGGAGCAGCGCCTGAAAAAACCGCGCCTGCGGGCCACCGGCTACAAACCCTGGACCGAGCTCTCCAAAGACGCGCATAAAGGTTTCGGCAAGGCGCTGGAGGCTTTGAGCGTCAACCTCCAGTTCTGCAAGAACAATACGGCCGACATCGTGCACTGCCACACCTGGTACACCAATATGGGCGCATTCTTCGCCAAGCTGCTGTACAAGGTCCCCTTCGTGCTGACCACCCATTCGCTGGAGCCGCACCGGCCGTGGAAGCGCGAGCAGTTGGGCGGCGCCTACGACCTGAGCTGCTGGATCGAGAAGAACGCCATCGAAGCCGCCGACGCCGTAATCGCGGTTTCGCAGGGCATGAAGAAAGACGTGATGGTCTGCTATAACGTGCCCGCCTCGCGGATACACGTCATTCACAACGGCATAGACCTGGCCGAATACCGCCCGAGCTCCTCCACCGCCACCCTGCGCAAATGGGGCATAGACCCGGCTAAGCCTTATGTCCTTTTCGTGGGGCGCATCACCCGGCAGAAAGGGATAATCCACCTCGTCAACGCCATTCCCCATATCGCCCCGGAAGCCCAGGTGGTGCTGTGCGCCGGCGCGCCGGACACCAAAGAGATAGCGGCCGAAATGGCGGCCGGCGTGGCCCGCATACAGAAGAGCCGCAAGAACGTGATCTGGATAGAGAAGATGCTGCCCAAGAGCGAAGTGATAGAGCTTTACAGCCATGCCGCGGCTTTCTGCTGCCCTTCCATTTACGAGCCTTTCGGGATAATCAACGTCGAGGCCATGGCCTGCGGCGCCCCGGTGGTGGCCGCCGCGGTGGGCGGCATCCTGGAGGTGGTGGTGCCGGAAAAGACCGGCCTGCTGGTGCCTTTCCAGCCGAAGAAGGACGGCACCTATGAGCCGCGCGATGCCGCGAAATTCTCGCGGGACCTGGCGGCCGCCCTCAACCGGTTGCTGCGCGACCCGGCCCTGCGCAAAAAGTTCGCGGCCGCCGGCCGCCGCCGGGTGGAAGAGCATTTCACCTGGGCCAGCGTGGCCAGGAAAACCTTCGAGCTTTATAAGAGTTTGGTGTAACAGCAGGTTTCCGGTCGAAGCGCCTGGAATAATGCGAACCATTAAAACCAAGAGCCCCGTTCACCGAGCGCCGCCCGCCGCAGCTATGCCGGCCGGGCTCGGCGCGCGCTATCTCGGGGCCGGGCGCTGCGAGTTCCTGGTGTGGGCGCCCAAGGCTAAGCTGGTGGAATTAAATATCGTCGCGCCAAAGAGGCGGCGGCTGCCGCTGGCCGCGGCCGGCGCCGGATATCATTGGGCCGCGCTGTCGGACGCGGAACCCGGGACCGAGTATTTCTACCGGCTGGACGGCGGCCCGGACAGGCCGGACCCGGCCTCCCGGGCCCAGCCGCGCGGCGTGCACGGCCCTTCCGCCGTAGCGGACCCGGCTTTCTCCTGGAAGACCGCGGGGTGGAAAGGCCTGCCGCTGGAGCGCTTCGTCGTTTATGAAACGCATATCGGGACTTTCTCGCCCGAGGGGACTTTCGCCGGCGCCATCCCTTACCTCGACGCCGTCAAAGAGCTGGGCGCTACGGTCGTTTCGGTGATGCCGGTGGCGCAGTTCCCCGGCGCGCGCAACTGGGGCTATGACGGGGTGTGCCCTTTCGCGGTGCAGGATTCCTACGGCGGGGCGCGGGAATTCAAACGCTTTGTGGACGCCTGCCATCTGCGCGGTTTGGGCGTGATGCTGGACGTGGTCTATAACCACCTGGGCCCGGAAGGCAATTATCTGCGGGATTTCGGGCCGTATTTCACCGCGGGCTACAAGACGCCCTGGGGCGAGGCGCTCAATTTCGACGGCCCCGGCTCCGACGAGGTCCGCCGCTTTTTCGTCGAAAGCGCCGTGCGCTGGCTGGAAGAGTTCCGCGTGGACGCGCTGCGCCTAGACGCCGTGCACGCCATCCGCGATTTCTCCGCGCGGCCTTTTATCGAGGAGCTGGCCGCCGCCGCGCACGAGCTGGGCCGCCGGCAGGGCCGGGCCGTAAATATCATCGCCGAGAGCAGCCTCAACGACCCGCGCGTGATCCGGCCGCCTGAGCTGGGCGGCCTGGGCTGCGACGCGCAGTACTGCAAGGATTTTCATCACTCGCTGCACGCGGCGCTGACCGGCGAGCGCAGCGGGCGCTACGGCGACTTTACCGGGCTCAGGGACCTGGCGGCGTCCTACCGCGACGCTTTCGTTTACACCGGCCAGTATTCGCCCATGCGAAAACGGCGCTTCGGCCGCGGCGCGGAGGGCCGGCCCGGCCGGCAGTTCCTGGTCTACGCGCAGGACCACGATGAGGTAGGCAACAGGCCGCTGGGCGAGCGGCTGGCGGGCCTGGTGGATTTTGAAGCGCTGAAGCTGGCCGCCGGCGCGGTGGCCTTCTCGCCTTTCCTGCCGCTGCTGTTCATGGGCGAGGAATACGGGGAAAAAGCCCCTTTTCATTATTTCACCAGCCATTCGGATAAAGCGCTGTCCGAAGCCGTGCGCCTGGGGCGGCAGGCGGACCACGGCTCGCCGTTCGGCCACGGCGGTATTCCGGCGCCGGGCGACAAGAACGCTTTTCTGCGCTCCAGGCTGGACCGCAAACCGCGCCGCAGCGGCAGGCCGGCGCTGCTGGAAAAATTCTACCGCCGCCTTTACGCCCTGCGCCGCGAACAGCCCGCGCTGGCCCTGCTGGACCGGGAAGGTCTCACCGCGGCGCTGCACGAGGAGGCCGGGGTGCTGGCCGTGCACCGCCGGGCGGGAGCGGAAGAAAACTTTTTCGTTATGAATTTCGCCAGGATGGCGTCCCGCGTAAGGCTGGAGCTGCCCGGCGGGAGATGGACCAAGCTGCTGGATTCCGCCCAGCCTCAATGGGGCGGCCCCGGCAGCCCGGCCGCCGGGAGCCTGGCCGGCGGGCAGGCGGAGCTGGCGCTGGCGCCGGGCAGCCTGGCGCTGTACGGCAGGAGCGCGGCGGATAGAATTTAGAAGCTGCTGCATATGCTGAAAGTTGCAGGATACGGAGGATTTTATGGCTAAGAGAACCGAGAAGAACCTTAACGGCGCCGCGCCGGAAAAAGAGCCGGTGCAAAGCGTCGCGCGCGTAGTCATCGAGAAAGTCACGCCGGAGGTGGACGGCGGCCGGTTCCCGGTCAAGCGCGTTACCGGGGAGCGCGTCTGCGTGGAGGCAGACATCTTCGCCGACGGCCACGACGAACTGATCTGTTTCATGCTCTACCGCATGGACGGCGACGCCGACTGGACGCGCGTCCCGATGAAGGCGCTGGGCAATGACCGCTGGCGGGCAGAGTTCACCGTCACCGGGCCGGGGCGCTACCTTTATACCGTGGAAGCCCGCATCGAGCCCTTCCTGACGTGGCTGCGCGACCTGAAGAAAAGGCTGGCGGCCGGGCAGAACCTGCGGGTGGAATTCATGGCCGGCGCCGCGCTCATCGCGGCGGCCGCGGAGCGCGCTTCTGGAACCGACGCCAAGCGCCTTAAAGAACTTGCCAGGGACATCGGGTCCGGCAAAGACCAGCGCGAAAAAGCGGCCCGGCTGTCCGACCCGGAACTGACCGGCCTGGTCTCCCGCTGGGGCGACGATACCGCGCTGGTCCGTTACGTGCGCGCGCTGGAGGTGGCGGCGGAGCGCGTCAAGGCGCGTTTCAGCACCTGGTACGAGCTCTTCCCGCGCTCGGTTTCCTCCAAGCCCGGCAAGCATGGCACGTTCAAAGACCTGCAGGCCCGCCTGCCCTATATCGCCGACATGGGTTTCGACGTATTGTACCTGCCGCCCATACACCCGGTGGGGACCACCAACCGCAAGGGCCGCAATAATACCCTTACTGCCAAACCGGGCGACCCGGGCAGCCCCTGGGCCATAGGCGACAAGACCGGCGGGCACAAGGCCGTTAACCCGGAGCTGGGCACTATTGAGGATTTCACGCGGCTGGTGGCGGCGGCGGAAGAGCACGGCCTGGAGATAGCGCTGGACATCGCGCTGCAGTGTTCGCCCGACCATCCCTGGCTGAAAGAGCACCCGGAGTGGTTCTCCAAGCGCCCGGACGGCAGCCTGCGCTGCGCTGAGAACCCCCCGAAGAAATACGAGGATATCTACCCACTGGATTTCGCGTGCAAGGACTGGAAGCCGCTGTGGGAAGAGGTTAAGAGCGTCTTCGAATTCTGGATCGGCAAGGGCGTGCGCATTTTCCGCGTGGATAATCCGCATACCAAGCCGTTCGCGATGTGGGAATGGGTCATCGGCGAGCTGCGGCGCGAGAACCCGGACCTGATCTTCCTGGCCGAGGCTTTTACCAGGCCCCGGGTGATGTACCGCCTGGCCAAGGCGGGCTTCACCCAGTCCTATAATTATTTTCCGTGGCGCAATTCCAAATGGGAGCTGGAGACTTATTTCACGGAGCTGGCGCGCACGGAGCCCAAGGAGTTCCTGCGGCCAAACCTCTGGCCCAATACGCCGGACATCCTGACGGAATACCTGCAGTTCGGCGGGCGGCCCGCCTTCATGGTGCGCCAGGTGCTGGCGGCCACGCTGGGGGCGAGCTACGGCATCTACGGGCCGGCTTTCGAGCTGTGTGACCACGAGCCGTATGCGCCGGGGCACGAGGAGTACAAGGATTCCGAGAAGTACGAGCTGAAGAACTGGCCGATCGACCGCAAGGACAGCCTGAAGGACTTTATCACGCGTGTGAACCGCATCCGCCGGGAGAACCCGGCGCTGCAGAGCGACGAGAGCCTGCGCTTCTTCCCCACTACCAATGAGCAGCTTATCTGCTACGCCAAGCACGAGGGGGACAATGTGGTGATGGCGATCGTGAACCTGGACCCGGACCACAAGCAGTCGGGCCTGGTGGAGCTGCCGCTGGCGGAGCTGGGGCTGGCGCAAGACAAACCGTACCAGATGCACGACCTGCTGGCGGACCGGCATTTCCTGTGGCGGGGGCCGAAGAATTACGTCGAGCTGGACCCGCACAAGCTGCCGGCGCACATCTTCCGCCTGCGCCGCTACGTGCGCACCGAGCGCGACTTCGACTACTTCCTGTGAGGCAGGGGTAGGGCGGGTTCGTCCGGGGCGTAGCGCGGAGCCGCTGGCGGGGCGGACGGGGGGAGAGGGTTGTCAAAACCCTCACGGAAGGCGAGGCTTGCGTAAGCGCCGAGCCTGAGTGGGGAGGGGCGGCCACGGTGTGGCCGACCCCGTGTTTTGACAGCCCTCTCCCCCCGTCCGCCCCTTCATGGACTAGGGGAACAGATATATCTTTTTTGGCTGAATTTTGATCGGTAATATGTCGAAAATGCTCGTGTGAAATGCTGATGTCGTGCTGGCGGAGAAATGATATGAAAAAGAATTTTGTTCTTGCGGCGGGGGTTTTACTGGTCTGCGGGTGTGCGGCGCCGGCACTGTATAATTCTGCCGGGAAGGGGGACCTGGCCGCGGTGCGCGCTCTGCTGGCCGCCGGCGCGGACCCCAACGAACATACGAACCTTTATGCCAACGAAACGCCGCTGCATATGGCCGTTTGGAATTCACGGATCGAGGTGGCCAGGCTGCTCATCGAACATGGCGCCGACGTGAATTTCGAAGCGGTCGCTTCTTCGGTGGGGCATAAGAAAGTTTTCGGCACGCCGCTGCATTACGCGGCTTGCAGGGGCAATGTCGAAATGGTGCAGCTGCTGCTGGAAAGCGGCGCGAACCCGGACCCCGGCCCCGGCCTGTGCGCGGGCGCTACCGGGTTCGACGACATAGACATGGGGACCCCGCTGCAGCTGGCCGATAAACGCGGCAATAAGATGGCCGCCGAACTGATCAAATCCGCCATCTCCGCGAAGCTGGGCCTGACGGCCGGCGGCGCGAAGAACGCGGATGAATACGGGCCCATCGTGGGCGCCCTCCTTAAAGGCTACCAGGGCGCTGGCAAAACCATAGCCGTGGCGGGTTTCTCGTACGCCGACGGGCGCGCTTCTTCCGACGGGGACGTGGTGGCGGCGCGCGTAACTACCGAACTGATAAAGCTTAAAAAGCTGAAGGTGGTGGAGCGCAAAGAGATACAGAAAATGCTGGCCGAGCTGAAGCTGCAGAATACCGGCGCCATCGGGCCGGATTCCGCTAAAAAGCTGGGGCGGCTGCTGGGGGCGGACCTGCTGGTGGTAGGGACCATGGCGGAGCTGCCCGGCAGGGTCCTGGAGTTGAACGTCCGCCTGGCCGACGTGGAGAGCGGCGAGGCGATAGGCGCGGTCTCCGGCCAGGTGCGGATGAACTGGCTGAACTAGGGCGCCGGCCGGGACGTGAGCGTTATGCGGCGGGCCGGCGGCGCGCGGCTTACAGCTCTTTGGCGCCGAGGGCTTTCAGCAGTTCCGCCATGGGGACTTTGGGGTAAGTCATGGTTATGCAGTGCACGGAACCCTGGCCCTGGTTGGAAAGCGAGCGCGAAGCGCCGCCGGAGGCTTTGAGCCCCAGGCTTTCGTACACCGCCAGCGCCTGCGCGTCGGTGTCCCTGCTGAAAACGGGCACGACCACCTTGCCGTTCATTATCAGAGAGTTCGCGTAGGTCTCGTACGGCCCCGGGGGCTTTGGCAGCATGTGCGCGGTGAGGCCTTTGCCCTGCAGTATATCCTTGTACTGCGGTATGTCGGTAACCACCACGCCCTCGCTGATGAAGCGCACGTGCTCGTCTACGTGGCCTATGCCGTCTACGAAGGGCAGGCGCACCAGCTGCCGGGAGCAGCCGTACATGTCTCTGAAGACGTCGTCGGGAATGTTCACGTGCGCGCCGTGGTTGACCATGATGCAGGTGCCGGTGTGGTTGGCCTGGAAGTTGCCGCCTTCGAAATAATACGAGTGCTTCTCTAGGCCGGCATGGAAGATGCGGGCGATCTCGGCATCGGGCTCGAAGCCGTGGCCGTACACGGCGTCCACTACGGTGAGCTTGTTGTCCTTGTCCAGCATCGGCACGGGGATACCGTCGCGGGCCCAGAAGCCCTGGCGCGCGTTGTACAGGGTTATCACTTTTATCCGTTCGCGCGGGACCGCGCCCTCGTAGGCCTTGAGCACGCCCTCCTTGGCGGCTGCGTCGCCGGAAGCCGTAAAGATGACCAGGGTCGCGTCGGCGGGCAGTATCTTGGCCATCTCGAGCTTGGCCTGGGCGGAGTTGAAATTGAAGTCCGCGCTCATTATCAGGTAGCCCGGGGCTTCGTAGTCGGCATAAGGCCGGTACTGGCCAGGCCGGGCCTTCGGGAGTAATCCTTTATCGGCGCTCTTTTCAAGGGCGGTATTGTGCCTCGCCATGGTTTTGAGTTCTGCGGGCGTGTAGCCGTGGGCGGGCACTCCGGGCGCGTCCGCGAACAGCTTTTCGGGCGAGCCCGGAGCGGAAGCCGCCACGGCGGCCTTGGCGTCGGAAAGCGAGATCCTGAAATCTTCGGCGGCTTTGAGCGTGCCGCCCAGCGCGGCCATGAAAGCCGCCGCCGTTAAGAGAGAGATGGATATTTTCATGTTTTCCCCTGAGCGCACGCGCGCCGCAACAATAGTATAGCAGGCCCTCCCCAATGCGCAAGGGGGCGGACCTGAAAATTCATAAAGCGCGCGACTTTTAGTATGATAACTTCAGGCGCGGCCGCACGGTCTTGCGGCGGCCCTTTGCGGAGCGGATATTATGAAGGTACTGGTGAAACTTATCGGCCCGCTCATCTATGAGGCGGGGTTCAGCGAAAAGGAAGTGTCGCTGCCGGGCCCCGTTACGGCAGGGGCGCTGTCGGCGGGGGTCGGGATAAACAAGAAGCGGCCCACCATAATCACCCGCAACGGCCGCGCCGTGGCGGACACGGACGAGCTGGCGGACGGCGACCGCGTGGTCATCTCCCACATTTACTCCGGAGGCTGAGGCGCCGCGCGCCGCGGCGGCTTAAAAGGTTACAGCTATGGTTCGCCTGGGTCTGTGCTGCAAATTCGAGAAGGAACCGATAAAGTTCCACGTCGCCACCGCGCTGGTGCTCAGCCGGCTCGCTCCGGAGCAAAGACAGGATAAACTGGCGCAGCTTTGCCTGGCCAACGCGCACAGCCTGCTGGCGGCCGTGGAATACTGCGGCCGCAGGGGCATAGGCTGTTTCCGCATAAACAGCCAGGTCCTGCCTTTGCGCACCCACCCGAAATACGGCTACCGGCCTGAAGACCTGCCAGGGGCGGAGGAGATAAAAAAATCTTTTCTGCAATGCGGGGCTCGCGCCAAAAAACTCGGGGTAAGGCTTACGTTCCATCCCGACCAGTTCATTCTTTTAAGCTCCCCGGATCCCGAGATAACCGTGAAATCCATTGAGGAACTGGATTACCAGGCGCGGGTGAGCGAATGGGTGGGCGCCGACGTCCTGAACATCCACGCCGGCGGCGCTTACGGCGATAAGCCAGCGGCTTTGGAGCGGGTGGCCCGCGCGCTGGGCAGGCTTCCCGCCCGTGTCCTGAAGCGCCTCGCTTTCGAGAATGACGACCGGCTCTACACCCCGGCCGACCTGCTGCCCTTCTGCAAAAAGCACGGGCTGCCTTTCGTCTACGACGTGCATCACCACCGCTGCTCCCCGGACAAGCTCGGCGTCGCGGCGGTTACCGCCCTCGCCTTGAAAACCTGGGACCGGGAGCCAGTCTTCCACGTCTCCAGCCCCAAGTACGGCTGGAAGACAGGGACGCCGCGCCCGCACCACGACTATATAGACCCGGCGGATTTCCCGGCCTGCTGGCGCGCTTTGAATATTACCGTGGAAGTGGAAGCCAAGGCCAAGGAACTGGCCATACAGAAGCTGCGCGCCGACCTGGCCGCGGCGTAGCCGCCGGCCGGGCGCACCTATTTTGCAAAACACGGGGTCGCGCACACCGTGCGCGCCGACGCATAAACCGCATAGCGGTTTTGCGCGGGCCCGCCTCGGCGTTTTTGCTGCGCAGAAAAACGCCTGCGGCCTTGCGGCCCGGACGCGAGGCATGATTATGCCTCGCTCTAAAGCCGGGCCTCACCTCGCCTTCCGTGAGGGTTTTGCCAAACAGGTGCGCCCGGCCGGCGGTCAGCGGAAGTGGTCCCTGAGCATGCGCACCAGGCCTTCGGTGGCTTTCTCGGGGATCTCTTCGCCTTCCCAGTTGATGGAGAAATGCGCGTTGCGCTGGGTGGGCTTCACGTAGGTTTCATACATGGGCATCACCGTGGCCAGGATCTGGTGGCGGGTGTCTTCGATGGTGCGGCCCCTTTCCGTTATGTCGCGCTGCACGCGGCGCAGCATCGCCGTGACCATGCCGGTGGAGACGAAGATCTTGTAGTCGCACAGCGGCAGGATGCCGGGGAAGTACAGCGTGTAGAGCCCCTCCACGATGATCAGTTTCGTCGGGCGGCACAGTACGCTTTCTTTTTCCCGCGTATGCCTTTTGAAATCGTAGATCGGCTGCTCGATTTCCTTGCCGGCGCACAGGTCCTTGATATGTTTCAGGGCCAGCGCCGAATCGATGGCGTCCGGGTGGTCGAAATTGTAAACCTTGCGCTCCTCGAAGCTCAGATGTCCCAGCGGCCTGTAGTAGTTGTCCAGCGAGAAGATCTGGCCTGTGATGCCTATCTTTTCGCACGCTTCCGTTAACTTGCTGGCCAGCGTGGTCTTGCCCGAGCCGGACCCGCCCGCGATACCGACCAAAAACCTGGTTTTTTTAACTGAATCCATCATGGTTTGAGCCTCGCAGTTGCCTTAATTTAAATTCAATCGACGTATAAGCACAGGTAGGCGGTGTCTTCCGCCACTTTGAGCTGGAACTTCTGGTTGGGAGCCACGGTGAAAGTGGAACCCTTGGGAAAATCCCGCCAGGCGGTTTCGCCGGGCAGCTTAACCGTAAGCCTGCCGCTGGTCACCGTCATTATTTCCTTCTTGGCCGTGCCGAACTCGTACTCGCCCGGAGCCATCACGCCGGTAGTGGCCGCGCCGGTATCGGCGGTGAAAGCTATCGACTGTACCTTGCCGTCAAAATACTGGTTGGTCTTGAACATTTCGGACTCCTTTTTTGACCTTCATTAAAAGCTCCACGGCTAAATTCGCCTGCATACCGGCGACCAGGGCCACGCGCGGGGCCATGGGGCTCACTCCGGGCGCGGGTTCGGACGCGCCGTCGCCGCAGATATAAAGGTTCCCCATTTTCCGGGTGCGCAGTTTCGAGTTTCCGCCGTAGCCGGCCAGGCCGGAGGCCGCCACCACCGGTTTCCCGGGGTAAAGTTTCAGCCAGGAATTTATGAGCATGCCCTTCTCCGCGGCTTTGTCGAAAGCTTCTATCAGGAGGTCGGCGCCGCCGAAGACGCGCCCGATATTGGCGGGGGTGATCTTAACGTCGTGCGCCGTGCAGCGGGTGAAGGGGGCTATCTGCGCGAGGTTGGCTTTCAGCGCTGCGACCTTTCGCCGGCCTATCTGTTTTACGGTATACTGCTGGCGGTTGAGATTAGAGGGTTCTACCTTGTCGAAATCCGCTACTATCAGGCGGCCTATTCCGGCACGGGCCAGCGCTATGGCGGCGTTGGAGCCCAGGCCGCCGGCGCCGGCTATGCCGACGGTGCTGCCGCGCAGGGCGGCCAACACCTGCGGTTCGTGACGGGAGAATATGGACCGCTCGAGTTTTGGCACTGCCAGCTCCAGCTATCGCCCTGTTTTCCTGCCTTGAGCCGCTATTAATGCCCGCAGCAGCCGTTGCACTTATGGGCGCCGGGGTTCATGGGGCAGGAGTCGCCGTCGGCGGAGCCGCTCTTTTTCAGGCCGGGGATCTCGTCCGAGACTTTTACGACTTTGCCCAGCTTCTTGTCGTAGACATACCGCCCGGTCTTGTTTTCTTTTTTTTCGGTTTCTTTCTTGTCGGACATAAATCAGGAGCGGGAGTGTGGAAATTTGGTGCGCCCGCCTGGAATCGAACCAGGATAACCAGCTTCGCAGGCTGGGACTCTATCCGTTGAGATACGGGCGCATTGTGCAAGTCTGAACAGCGGAGCTTAAGCGTCTGAGAGTCGTGAACGCCAGGCTCAACGGTATAATTTTATAATTATTGGACGGGCAGGACAAGGGAAAAGAACTTTACCGGGGTTTTTTCGCCCGTGTCCCGGGGGGCTGGTCCGGCCCGTTAAACGCCGAGGAGCTTTCTCCACCAGGGCTTATCTTCGGCCTTTTTCTCCTGGACCTGCTCAAAAACCTGCTGCTCCGTCTGCCCCTTGTAGGCGGGCATGCTTACGCGGAAGGTGGAGCCGCGGTCCGGTTCGCTGTCCAGCGTGATCTTCCCGCCCTGCATGATCACCATCGCTTTGGTTATGGCCAGCCCCAGCCCGGTGCCGCCAACTTTCTCTCCCGAAGCGATCTGGACGAATTTTTCGAAGATCTTCGCCTGGTCCTCTTTCTTCATGCCGCAGCCGGTGTCCTTCACTGAAAAGAAAACGAAGTTGGACATGGCGTCGCGGCCCGAGTCGGCGGACACTTCGATGGAGCCGCCCTTGGGTGTGAACTTGATGGCGTTGGAGATCAGGTTTATCAGTATCTGCACGGTGCGCCGCTTGTCGGCGTAAACATAAGGGGTCTGGAGTTCCGTCTTCGCTTCCAGGCTCACTCCTTTTGAACCCGCCCAGGCCCGCATCGACTCGACGGCTTCCCGGGTTATCTCGTTGGCTGCGGCGTTCTCCGGGTGGAAGATGAGCTTGCCGGATTGCAGCTTCGAAAAATCCAGGATATCGGTGATGATGGAGTTCAGCCGTTCGGTGTTGCGGATGGCGGCGTTAAGGATATTGCGGGAAGAGTCGGCGGGGGCGGCGGCTTCCCGGCTCATTATTTCTAGGGCCGCTTTTATGGAAGTGAGCGGGGAGCGCAGCTCATGCGTCATGTTGGCGATGAAATCTTTCTGCATCTGCTCCATCTGCTTGAGCTTGACCGCGTCCGTGGGGATGGAGACGGAACCTACTATTTTCCCTTCCTCGTTCTGGATGACCGCGGTGGCTTTTTTTACGGTGTCGGTCAGCTCCGAAGGGCCGGCCTGCACTATTTCCCTGGAGATGTCGTCTTTGTTCTCCGGCCTTATCTCCCTGGCCATGGAGATCACCTGGTTCTCTATCTGCGTTAAATCGAAGATCTTCTTGCCGGAAAGTTCCGACAGGGGTTTGCCGGAGATCGCTTCGGCCTGCGGGTTCATCATCAGGATGTTCCCGTCCTTGTCCACCACTACCACGCCTTCGGCCATGCTGGTCATCACCGATTCGGTGCGGACCATGTCGTTCTCGATCTTTTTCTTTTCACGGCGCACCGTGTCCACCGCCCGGTCCACTTCCGCCGCGATTTGTTCCCTGAATTTGGCTGTGAGGATGCCCATCACGCGCTGCCGCTCCTCGGGGTCGCTGGTGACGCGGTTTATTACGGTCGAGATGGCCGTTTCAAAACCCTGCCCTGAAAGTTGCTCGGAAACTTTTGCTTCCGCTGCGGCGCCGCAGCCCGGGCCGGCGCCCGGGCCGGCGCCAGGTCCCGCGCCGGAGCCGGAACCCGCGCCTGAGTCCGGGCCAGGTCCCGCGCCCGTCCCCGCCACTGCGTCCGCTGGCGCCCGTCCCGAAAGGGTGGCCGACGGGTCGACCTTGGCGTAAACGTCCTCGTTGAGGGTTATCCTTTCCACTCCGCGCTCTTTCAGGAAGGCGCTGCCGTCGCCTTTATGCGACTGCATCCGGCACAGCTCCAGCAGGTCCGCGCCGTTGGCGCCGCGCAGGAAAGTGATGGTCTGGATGTGGAAGCGGGAAAACAGGTTCTTTATGGAATTAGGCAGCTTGTCCACGGTGAGCAGCGGAAAGCCGTTGGCCAGCAGCTTGCCCGAGTCCAGCGTTATCGAAAAATCGCCGCTGCCGGAGTCGTGTATCCTGCCAAGCAGGGCTTCGCCCTCCAGCAGCGCCTGTTTTACCTGGGGATGGTCCGGCTTGTAAAGGTTTATCTGCACCAGCGAACGGGTGAAGATCTTCAGGAACTCCAGCCAGAGCGTTTTGCTTTCTTGAGGTTCGGTCATAAAAACGGAAAATGAATTGCTTTCAGTCCCCGGGCGCCCATACACCGAAATTATACAAAAATTTAGTTTCCTGACGGCCTTTCTTTAGCGGACCTATAATTAATATAATTTACTATACGATATGGAGTGGATACTACAACTGCCGGTGCTTTTCTTCTCCGTGATAGTTCACGAGTTCGCCCACGGCTATATGGCCAACCGCCGCGGGGACGACACCGCCTACCTGTCCGGCCGGCTTACTTTCAACCCGTTGCCGCATATAGACCCGGTGGGCACCGTGCTGCTGCCGCTGGCCTGCGCTTTCATGCACATCCCCACCATAGGCTGGGCCAAGCCGGTGCCGGTGAATCCGTACCGCATGTACCACCCGCGCGCCGACATGGCGGCCGTGGCCGTCAGCGGCCCGCTGTCCAACCTGCTCCTGGTGGCGCTCTCCGCCGTCGCTTTCAAGCTTATAACGCTGTGGCTCCCCCCGGTGGACCTGGTGGTTACGGCGGCAAAGGTGATCAGCTACGCCATCATGATAAACCTCGCGCTGGCGATGTTCAACCTTATCCCCATCTACCCGCTGGACGGCAGCCAGATCATGCTGAATCTCCTGAAGGGGCGCTGGCTGGAGCTGTATGAAAAACACCTGCCGTACGGCATGTACATAATTTTCGGCCTGGTGATGACCGGGGCCATCAAAGTGCTGATCCTGCCGCCGCTGTTCCTGGCTTTGCAGTTCCTGTCCTATTTAGGAGTTTACGTCGGTATCTGAATATGGAAAATACAAAAAGACCGATAGTCGTTTCCGGCATGAGGCCCACCGGCCGCCTGCACCTCGGCAATTACTGGGGCGCGCTGAGGAACTGGGTGGAGCTGCAGGATAAATACGACTGCTATTTCTTCGTGGCCGACTGGCACGCCCTGACCACCGCCCACGAGGAGACCGGCGCGCTGCGCGACAACGCGCGCCTGCTGGTGGCCGACTGGCTGGCCGCCGGCGTCGACCCCGAAAAATGCGTCATTTTCCGCCAGTCCGACATAAAGGCCCACGCCGAGCTCTATATGCTGCTGGGGATGGTCACCCCCGTAAGCTGGCTGCTGCGCAATCCCACTTTCAAGGAGCAGCTGCAGGAGCTCTACAAGCAGAAGTACAAGGGGCAGGAAGACAAGATGAAGAAGGCCGAGGGCGTGCTGAAGCAGCTGGCCGAGGCGCACGGCCATGACGCCGACGAACTGGCGCTCCAGTCGGATATGGCCGTTTACGGCTTCCTGGGCTACCCGGTGCTGATGGCCGCCGATATCCTCATGTACGGCGCGCAGCGCGTGCCGGTAGGCCGCGACCAGCTGCCGCACCTCGAGCTGGCCCGCGATATGGCCCGCCGTTTCAACCATACGGTAAAGCAGGAGATCCTGACAGAGCCGGAACCGCTGATGACCAGCTCCCCGCTGGTGCCGGGGCTGGACGGCCGGAAGATGTCCAAGTCCTACGGCAACACGCTGGAGCTGGGCGAAGAGCCCAAGGCGCTGGAGGCCAAGGTCCGCAAGATGTTCACCGACCCGCTGAAAATAAAGCAGGACGATAAAGGCCACCCCGAAGGCTGCGTGGTGTTCGCCTTCCACAAACTTTACAACCCCGGCTGGGCGCAGCGGGAAACCGAGTGCCGCGAGGGCAAAATAGGGTGCGGCGCCTGCAAGAAACAGCTCGTGGAACTGATGGGCGCTCCCATGGCCGAGCAGCGCGCCCGCCGGCAGGCCATAGAGGCCGGGAACAGGGCCGACGAAATACTTGCCGCGGGCGGGAAAAAAGCCGCCGCCAGGGCGGAAGAGATGATGGCCCGGGTAAGGGCGGCTTTCAGGCTGTGAAAACATGGAAAACACAAAACCCATAGACATACATCTGGAAAACTTCGAGGGTCCGCTCGACCTGCTGATGCACCTTATCCGCAAGAGCAACCTGGATATTTACGATATCCCCATAGCCCAGATAACCACGGAGTACCTGGCTTACCTGGAAGTGATGACGAACCTGAACCTGGACGTGGCCGGGGAATTCCTGGTGATGGCTGCCACGCTGATGCAGATAAAGGCCAAGATGCTGCTGCCCGCCCCGGAAAAGCCGGAGGGGGAGGAAGGCCCCGACCCGCGCGGCCCGCTGGTGTCGATGCTTGAAGAATACCAGCGCTATAAAGAAGCTTCCAAGGAAATAGGCGGGCGCTTCGCTAAATACAAAGACTCTTTCTACCGCGGTTCGCCGGTGTTCACCAGCGAGGATAAGTACCTGGACCTGGACCTGGCCGCCCTGCTGGACGCCGTGAAAAAAGCTTTCGACCGGGCCGAGCCGTCGCGCGAAGTGGAGGGCGACCCTTTCCCCATAGAATCGCGCGTCAAGAAGATCCTGTCGCTGCTGGAAGGCCGCGAGTGGCTGCTGCTCGACGAAGTGTTCGCCCTGGAAACGAAGCGCCTGGGCGTGATCACCTGCTTCATGGCTATGCTGGAGCTGGTGAAGCAGCGCAGCATCCTGATCTCCCAGGACGACGCTTACAGCGAAGTGAGGATCTATCCGGTCCCCGCGGCTCCCGCCGTGCCCGCCGAGCCGCCGCCCGTCCCGGCCCCGGGCGCTTTATTCTGAATTTATCCCGTTAAAGAGGTGCATTTATGGAAGATACAGAGCTTAAAAAGATACTCGAGACCCTGCTGTTCATAACCGACGCGCCGTTGCCGGTGAGCCGCCTCGCCCAGCTTTGCGAAATAAAGAATACCGAGCGCCTCAACACGGCGCTGGCGGAGCTGAAAAGCGCCTATGACGCCGAGGGCCGCACGCTGCAGCTGATGCAGGTGGCCGGCGGCTGGCAGCTGGCCACCAGGCCGGAATACGGTCTGTGGGTGCGCAAACTTTACCACAACAAGATGACCGTGCGCCTGACGCAGGCCGCGCTGGAGACGCTGTGCATCATAGCCTACAAGCAGCCGCTCACGCGCGCCGAGGTGGAAGCTATCCGCGGCGTGGAGGTGATAGGCCCGCTGGAAACGCTCACGCAGCGCAAGCTGGTCACCGTGGTCGGCCGGCGCGAGAGCATAGGCCGCCCCATACTTTACGGCACCACCAGCGAATTCCTGCGGCAGTTCGGCCTGAATTCCCTGGACGACATGCCCAAACTGGAAAGCTTTAACATCGAGAACATGGCCGCCGCCGCCCAGAGCACCGCGGTGGAACTGGTGGAGCAGGAGGCGGTGCAGGAAATGCTGCCCGACGGTTCGCAGCCGCAGGGCGCGCAGGCCGGAGAGGTCCCGGCCGGCTCCGCCGAGGAAGGCCTGGAGCCCGCCGCCGAACAGGAAGGCGCCGCGGAGCAGCCCGCTGAAGCGGCCGGGCCCGAAGCTGAACCGGCCGCGTTCTCCGAACCGGCCGCGGAACAGGCCGCCGCGGAGCAGCCCGCGGAAGAGGCTGTGCCCGCCGCCGGACCGGAAGCCGGCGTTGCGGCGGGCGAGGCGCCGGGAGAAGATAAGCCGGAAGAACCGGGCGGCAATAATTAGCTTTTCGCCGCCGCGCCGCTTTCTCCCGCGCGGCGGTACTTGAACTATGCCTGAAATACGCAAAGACCCCGTTTTTGGCCGCTGGGTCATTATAGCTTCGGAGCGCGGGCTGCGCCCCAATGAATTCCGCGCCGCCCGGGAAGGCGGGCAAGCCTACGCCTGCCCGTTCTGCGCCGGCAACGAGGAGCAGACGCCGCCCACCATTTATTCCCTGCCCGACGGGCGCGGCGGCTGGCGCCTGCGCGTGGTGCGCAATAAATACCCGGCCCTGGAGGCCGGCGGCTCGCCGGAAAACAGGCGCGAGGGCATTTACGACTGGATGGACGGCCTGGGCCTGCACGAGGTAGTGATAGAAACTCCGGAGCACGGGCGCAGGCTTGAGGAAATGCCGGTAGAAGCCGTGGCCGACGTTTTTAAAACTTTCGTGCGGCGCGTGCGTGAGCTTAAGAAGGATCCCGGCATCAAGTACGTGATGATCTTCAAG
>DAOPZW010000020.1:0-25623 GCA_035353595.1 Elusimicrobiales bacterium
CACGGTCCCCTGCCGGCTCAGGTAGAGGACGGAGATTATGCGGTCGTCCTTGGCCAGCGACATCATCACGTCATACTCCTCGAAAGTGATGGCCTTGGGATTGTTGAGCAGGCCGTTGCGCATCGTGACCGCCGAGCGTTTCACGGTCTCGATCACGTCCTGCTTTAATTTTTCGTCGAAAGTCCACTTGAACAGGTTGTAATAGAAAACCCCGCCCAGGACCATCACATAGACGCCCACGCCCAGGAACCACAAAAGCCATTTCATTGAAAGCCGCATAAAGATTTCCTCGTGTGACGGAACTTGCCGCCCGGTAAAAGCCGGCCGCTGCCCGGCCCGCCGGTCACTATAATTCTACATCCCGCGTGTTAACCGGAAGTTGAATAAATGTTAAAACTTTCAGCCGCAGGCCCGCCCGCGCGGCGCGCGGGCGCCCGTCTTCACTGGCCTCCCGACAGGATCTGTTCTATCCGCTTCAGGCCGGCCGCGGCCTCGGTGTTCTCCGGGTCGAGCTGTTTGGCGGTAGTCCATTCGCTGCGGGCTTTTTCGTAATTGGCGTTCTGGAAGAACTTCAGGCCTTCCAGGTAACGCTGCTGTGACGCCAGGCGGTTCTCCGCGCTGACGCCTATGGGCTTCTTGGTGACCTCTTCCACCGTGACGCCTTTGCGCGCGGCCTCTTCTTCGGCCTTCTTCTGCTCTTCCGCCTCTTTGGCGCGCCGGGCTTCCTCTTCCTTGGCGCGGCGGGCGGCTTCGTCGGCGCGGCGCTGCTTTTCCGCGGCTTCCAGCTTCATCTGCTCGCGCGCCCTGAGCACAAGCTTGTCCAGGTACGAAACATTGGCGCTGTACGGCCGGGCCTTGCCCCATTCTCCGATGGCTTCGGTATAGCGCCGGGAGCCGTACAGCTTCTTGCCTGAAGCGATATAGCCGTTTTCGATTTCAGCCTTGACTTCGGTAAGCAGTTTGCCGGCCTTGGTGTCGCCGGGCTGTATTTCCAGGGCGCGGCGCAGGCCGTCGTACGCTTCCTTCAGGTTGCCCTGAGCGTAAGCCTCCAGCGCGCGCTTAAGCTGGTCGTTGGCCTTTTCCTGCCGCAGCTCATCCTCGATGCGGGTGATCCACTCTATATTGCGCGCGTCCTTGGGCCTTATCAGGAGGGCGTTGTAAAAATTATCCAGCGAACCTTTAAGGTCGCGCGCCTTGTACAGGTCTACGCCCTTCTGCGTATAATAATCCCGCAGGTCGTCGCGCATCTTCGCGTACCAGTATTTGGCCTTGATATTGTTCGGAGAAAGTTTCACCACTTCCTCCATCTTTTTATAGGCCTCCACGATCCGGCCGTCGGTATACAGGCCCAGGGCGGCCCGGAAGCGGTCTTCCAGCATTATCTTTTCGCTGAAGGTGGGGCGGATGCTCCCGCGCAGCTGGGAGGAGGCTTCGTAAAGCATCTGCGCGTCGGCGTGGGAGGGGTCGATCGCGAGGATCTTCGCGGCCAGGTCCTTGGCATCCTCGTAGTTGCCGGAGCGGTAATATTCGAAGGCGTTATCGTAAACGTTCTGCAGCATGATCCCCTGGATCTTCGCTTTTTCCAGCTTGACGGTCTCGAAGAATTTCTTTTTCTCCTCGAACTCGTTGAGGCTGCCGAGGCCGGTCTTCTGCAGGTCGAGGAAAAGCGACTCCTCGCTGCGGACCTTCATCCGCTCCTGCGCGAAGCCGGCGGACGGGCTAAGCGCCAGCAGCAGCGCCGAAAAAATTATCTTTGTCATAAAAACCTCAGTAGCTCTCCGTCCCCCGATTTTCTGTCACCGGCCGTCAGAACGGCATGCCGCCCATCACCAGGTCCATCACCATGGGCGCGAGCATCAGGATGAACACCACCGGGAAAATAAAAATGAACAGCGGGATGAGCATCTTCGTCGAGGCCGCGGCGGCCAGCTTCTCCGCCTTGTTGAGGCGGCGGAAGCGCAGGTCGGCGGAATAGTTGCGCAGCAGCTCCACCAGGCTGGTGCCCAGCTCGTCCGACTGCACGATCAGGCCGACGAAGGAGCGCACTTCCTGCAGGCCGGTGCGCGTCGACAGGCGGCGCAGGGCGTCGCGCCGGGAGTAGCCGAGCTGCACCTCGTTGATGGTGCGTTCGATCTCTATTTCCAGCCCGGTCTTCACGGGGGCGATCTTGACTATGCGGTCGAAGGCCGTCATGTAATCCAGGCCCGACTCGATCATCAGCGCTCCCAGGTCCACGAACGTGGGGAAGTTGCGGATAATGTCTTCCTGCCGCTTGCGGACCCTCCCGGCGTAGATGCCCGCGTCGGGCAGGACGAAGCCCATCGGCATGAAAATTATGCAGAAAAAAGACCCGCTGAGCAGAAAAAAGAGCGCCGGCAGCCCGGCGCCGACTATCATTTTCAGATGCAGCATTTTCAGCGGGTCGGTGTTGGGCGGGCGGCCGAGCAGCGTGTAGGTCTCGTCCAGCTTTTTTTCCTGGCCCAGGTTCTTGGCGAGGAACAGGTCCAGCTTGTCCCAGAAATTAGTGCTGCCCTCGAGCTTGGCGAAGTAGGAGGATTCCTTGGCCTCCATGTCCCCGACGTCGCCCATCGGCGAGAAGGTTTTCTGGCGCGGCGTAAAAAAGCGCTGCACGGCCAGGAAGGCCGCGGCCGACCCGCCGATCGAGATCAGGATAAGGATAATGTCTAAGAGCCTGTCGTACATAAAATTTCCGCGGCTAAACCTTGATATTGCCCAGGCTGGCCACGACCTTCATGCCTATCGCCACCCAGATCACGCAGAAAATGGCCGTAAACATCCCGAGGGGCGAGGTGTAGAACTTTATCATGGTCTCGGGCTGGAACATGAACATGACGCTGACCATGATCCAGGGCATGATGCCCACGACGATGGACTGGATCTTCTGCTGGGCGGTCATCGCCTTGGTCTTCTCCTCCAGCTTCGACTCCTCGCGGATGTCCACGACGATGCGCTCGAAGACCTTGGTCAGGTTGCCGCCCATCTGGCGCTGCAGCACGATGGCGCGGATCATATAGGAAAGCATCTTCGACGCCACGCGGTCTTCCATTACGCCCAGCGCCTTCTCGAAGGTCATGCCCAGCTGGTAGTTCTTGATGACCAGCGCGAACTCGTCGGAAATAGGGGGCAGCAGGTCCTTGGAGACCATCTCGAACCCCTGCACGATATCGAGGCCCGAGCGCAGACAGTTGGAAAGCAGGATCAGGCCGTCCATCAGCTGGGTATCTATCTTCTTGCCCCTCATTTCCTTCATGAAATTAAGGGCGAATTCGGGCACGCGCATGCCGATGGCGAACCCCAGGCCGGTCAGCGCGATGAAGGCGAAAATATTCATCGTCAGCAGGCCCAGCAGCGCGAAAGCGGCGGTCGGCACCAGCATCAGGTACTTAACGTTTACGTTTATGAACTGGCGGGAGAAGGCTTCGGTATATTTCTCCACTTTTGCCGCGTACTCGCCCATCAGGGCGTTGCTCTTCGCGTCGCTGGTGCTGAGGAAAGTGTTCACGGCGAGAAAGATCAGCGCCATGCCGAAAACCATCAGCGCCATGTTCATCACGCGCGAGAAAACGGATTCCGCGGCCATCGCCTTGTAGGCGCGGGGCGCGTTGAACAGCATGCGGAAAGCGTCCTGGCTGAGCACCGCCGAGGCCGTTACGGCTTCGGCGTAGCGCTTGGAATCGCTGCTCGAGATGGCGTCGGCGATGGATTCCATTTCCTTGAGCAGCAAATTGAACACCGCCATCACGCCGCGGCCGCGGCCGCCCAGCGAATCGCCCATCACCACGTCCTTGGTGCGGGCGCGGTAAAGACGGTCCAGCGACATCTGGAAGCGGATGCGGATATCCGCGTAT
The DNA here is from genome assembly GCA_035353595.1 of Elusimicrobiales bacterium. GTDB lineage: Bacteria > Elusimicrobiota > Elusimicrobia > Elusimicrobiales > UBA9959 > UBA9959. The sequence goes on from DAOPZW010000020.1 coordinate 3,870, forward strand.
TCCTTGACCAGCAGGGCCGGGGAAATATTGGCGCCGCCGCCCTCGGGCGGGAAAGTCTTGCGCGTAAGCTCCAGGTATTCGTAAATAATGGAAACCGGCACCTGCCAGACCGCCGCCTCTGAGACCTCTCCCTCTTCCGGGTCCCGCCAGACCTTGCGCTGCAGCATTTCGGGCACCGCCGTATCTATCCACTTCGGCATGGTATAGGTGACCTTGTTGCCCTTGCAGGTGGCCTCGTAAACGCGGACCTTGGCGTCCTTTTCCGGGGCGAGGTAATAATAGAAAAGCTGCATTTTCACGGCGGCGCAGGAGATCTCGCCCATCTGTTCGCCGCTGAAGACGCCGGCCGCCGCCGGTTTCCCGGAGAGGGCGGCCAAGGCCAGCAAAAGCAGCGCGAATGCTTTCATGATCTAAGGCTTCCCCCCGGCCGCGCGGAGCTTCTTCTGCTCTTCGGTCCAGAACATCTCTATGGGCACGTCGATACCGCGCGTGGCGAAATCGGCGTAGAACTTGGGCGGAGCGCCGGTAGCCGAGAAAACCCCGTGCACCTTGCCCGTGGTGAGGTCGATGCTGGTCTGTTTGAAATTGAAGATCTCGTGGATGGAGATCTGGTTCTCTTCGCGGCCCGTGATCTCGGTGACGGAGGTGATCTTGCGGGTACCGTCGGAGAAACGGGTGAGCTGCACCACCATGTGCACGGCGGAAGAGATCATTTCGCGCAGCGCCCAGATGGGCAGGTCGGCGCCGGCCATCAGGCACATGGCTTCCAGGCGGGTCAGGCCGTCGCGCGGGGTGTTGGCGTGAATGGTGGCCAGCGAACCCTCGTGGCCGGTGTTCATGGCCTGTAACATGTCCAAAGCCTCGGAACCGCGGACTTCGCCTACCACGATGCGGTCGGGGCGCATGCGGAGGCAGTTCTTCACGAGGTCGCGGATGGTGACTTCGCCCTTGCCTTCCACGTTGGGCGGGCGGCTCTCCAGCCGTACCCAGTGGTCCTGCTCCAGCCGGAGCTCGGCCACGTCCTCAACGGTGACGATGCGCTCGTCCTCGGGGATATAGCTCGACAACATGTTCAGGAAAGTGGTCTTACCGGTGCCGGTGCCGCCGGAAATGATGATGTCCTTGCGCAGCTTCACGCAGGCTTTCAGGAAATCCACGCAGTCCTGCGAGATGCTGCCCATCTCCACGAGCTTTTTGTCGCTCAGCGGCTTGCTGGAGAAACGACGGATGGTGAGCGTGGGGCCGGACACGGCCAGCGGGGCGATGACGGCGTTGACGCGGGAACCGTCCTTAAGGCGGGCGTCCACCAGCGGCACGGATTCGTCGATGCGCCGGCCCAGCGGCGCCACAATGCGCTTCATCACCTGCACCACCTGCTCGTCGTTGCGGAACTTGTACTTGGTAAGGGTGAGCTTGCCCTTGCGCTCGATGAACACCCGGTCGGGGGCGTTGACCATGATCTCGGTCACGGCGGGGTCGCGCATCAGCTCTTCCAGCGGGCCCAAGCCCAGGATCTCGTCTAAAAGCTCGTTGATGAACTGCACGCGCTGCTCGCGGCTCAGGGACATCGTGGTATCTTTCTGGATCAGGCCGTTGATGATGAGGTCCACCCTTTTGCGGGTTTCCTGGTTGGCCGCGGCGTCGTCCGTGATCTTGACGCGCTCCGTTTCCAGGGCGCTGACCACCTGGCGGTGGATCTTGACCTTGAGCTCTTCCCAGTTGGGCGGCACGTCGGTGCGCGCCGAGCCGGCCGCGGTGGCCGGGGCGGCGTTGGAGGAAGCGGGCCCTGCGGAGCCCGCGGCGGGCGCGCTGTCCCCGCCTTTCCAGAGCATGCCGGAGCCCTGGGCGAATTCGGCAGCGGAAACACCCGACGACCACTGCTTCTCCGTGGGGACGATATCGGCCACGCGCCCCATCAGCACGCGCAGCTGGCGCACCCAGTTGGCGCTGGGCTGTTCGGTTATCAGGATCTTGTTCTGGTTGGCGCAGCCGGGCATGGCGTCTTCCCACGGCATGTAAGCGAGCACTTCCTTGCCCATCTGCTTGAAGAACTTCTCTATTTCCTTGGGCGCGAGCGCCCCGGGCATATCGTAAAGGTTGTTGATGACCTCGAACCTGTTCATCGGGAAATGCAGCTCGTTCATTTCGCGGAAAGTGGCCGCGGTGGCGTTGAGCGCCGGCACGTTGGAATTGGTCACCCAGAAAACCAGGTCGGAGATGTCGAAAGCGAACACCTGCATCGGGAAATACGGGTCGACGTCGATAAAAAGATCGAAGGACTGGGACAGGCGGGACAGCAGCGGCAGCAGCACGTCGGGGGACATCCTTGCCACTTCGGAACGCCGCTTGCTGACTGGCAGCACCCCTACGCCCCATTGGGAGATCGGGATCTTGCCCCGCAGCAGCGCGCCCAGCGCCCCGATGGACTCGCGGCCCAGGGAGCTGATGATCTCCGCCATGGAGGGCGGGTTGACGCCGAGCAGCAGGGCGTGCTCCTGGCGGCACATGGGATCCAGCGGGATCACCAGAACGTTGCGCTTCTGGTAGTTGGCCCAGGCCAGCGCCAGGTTCATGGCGACGGAAGTCTTCCCCACGCCCTCCTTGGGGCCTGAAAAAGTTATTACTCTGGGAGCGAGGTTTATATCTGCCATATAACTCGGCTGGGCGGCCGTAACGCCGGGCGGCTGGCGGCTTATTTTATGATCTCAAAAGTCACGAACAGGAACAGGGAACTCTGCTCCTCGACGATATCCGTGGAGCTGAACAGCGAGCCCAGCAGCGGCAGGCTGCCCAGTATCGGCACGCGGTTCTTGGAAACGTTGCGGTTGCTGCGCTTCAGGCCGCCGATGACCAGCGTCTCGCCGTTCTTGATCTCCACCTCGGTCTGCACCTGGCGCGTGATCATGGACGGGATGGTGGTGCCGGACGCCACCACCGGCTTGGAATAGTCGGGGTTGGAAACTTCCAGCTGCAGCTGCACGTCCACGGTGTCCTTTTTCTCGGTGAGCACCACCGGCAGCACCGTCAGGATGACGCCGAACTTCTTAAATTCCGCGCCTACGCCCTGGGCGTTGGAATAGGGTACCGGGATCTCGCCGCCGACCGTTATATTGGCCTGCGTGCCGCTCTTTGCGACGATCTTCGGGTTCGACAGGATCTGCGCCTTGCCTTCCGTTTCCAGCAGCTTGAGCGAGGCGGCCAGCTGGGTCTTGCGCTCGAAATCGCCCATGGTTATGATGCCGGGCACGGTCTTCTCCGAAAAATCGAAGAACTGGTTCCAGGAAAAACCGCGCGTCTTCTGTATGGAACCGCTTATTTCCACGATGTCGGCGCTGACCGCGACCATATAGGTCTGTTCCGCCCCGGCGCGGGCCGCCAGCGTCAGCATGGCCGCGGCAAAAATAATCTTTTTCATAATGTTCCGCCTTAATGCAGTCTCGCGCTACTTGATAAGCCGCTTGAACGAGGCTATTTCCATCGGGTGCAGCTCCACGTCGCCCAGGCCGCGCACCACCACCGCCACGTCGCCCTGTTTTATCGAGAGGGAAAGATACTGCGCCTCGTTGGGATTGAGGGCCAGGCTCAAACCCATTTTATCGCTGAAAGCCTGGTCCGCGGTCTCCGCCTTGGCCTTATCCTTGGCCTGGGCGATGGACATGCCCTGGCCCAGGTTGGCGCCGACGCCCAGCACCAGCACGTTCTGCAGGATGGTGGCAGTAACTTTTTCCTTGCGGTTATCGCCCATCACGGCGTCGAAAGTGACCAGGATGTCCACGCGGTCTCCGGGCTTTATCAGGCGCAGCAGGTCGTTCTCCAGAGGCAGCACGCAGCCGCGGTACCCGGGAGGCACCTTGACGCTCAGACCGGCTTCGGGGCTGAGCGTGATCAGCGCGCTCTGCGTCAGCTGGTTGCCCTTGGGCACGCGGATGGAGGTTACCAGGTTGGAGACCAGTTTAAGGTCGGACTGGCTGCGCACCTCGTAGGCGTCCTGTTCCAGGTACATCCGCGGCATCTCCCGCGTTTCCACCAGGTCCACGTTCATGATGGTGCGGGGAGGCAGGTCGAATTTTGCGACCAGCACGGTGGCCTTTTCGAGGTTCGCCGACTGCGCGCGTTCCTTGGAGGTCAGCAGGTACCAGTAGATGAAGGCCGCGAAGATCGCGAGCAGCACGGGGACAAGCATGCTTTTCTTTTCCATAGTCTATATTCTCCAATTAAAATGTTAACTTCCCGTGTCGCTTTCGTTAAAAACTCCGGCCCCGGCTATTTGAAGTACGGCCTTTCCACCGGCATCCGCACCTTGACTACCATCCTCTTGATCCGGCTGCCCTTGGGCTCGTCGGCCAGCGCGTAGCTGGAACCCGGGAAGATCAGTTTCGCCGGATAATAAAGCGTGACCAGCAGGTCTTCGTTCATCTGTTTGGACTGCTTGTCGAACAGAGTGGTCACGATCTGGCCTTCAACGCGCACGCCCGGAGACTGCGGGAACATCTTCATCAGCGCGTTCTTCATGCGCATAGTGGCGGTTCCGGCGTTGCTCCCCTTGCCCTGGGCGGCCTGGGCCACGTTCGGGCCTGCCGTCAGCGAACCTATGCGCGCCAGCTCATAGGCGCAATGGTGGGCGAGGATCGTCTGGAAACCCATGTTCCCCATTTCCATTATAAAGAACAGCAGCAGCATGAACACCGGCAGCACCAGCAGGAGTTCGATGGTGACCTGGCCCCGCTTAGCGAGGGCAAGTCCGCGCTCCGCGAGGCCGCTCCGCCGCGCGGGCGAAAGGGCCGTCCGGGCCCCCGCATCAGCCGGCAAAAAAGAAATCAACCGTTCAATGCGCATAGAACACACCTTAATCCGGCGGCCGCACCTGAAGGTCTTTCCGGGACAGCTTTCACCGGCCCGCCGCAGCCCCGCCTGCCCCCAGGGGGACAGGCGGACGGCGCGGGAGTCTTACTGTCCGCCGGAACCGAGCGTGCCGGCCGCCCCGTTTATCATGTTCTGGATGCTCGAGAACAGAGTGGGCATATATTTTTTCAGAGCGACGCCGGCGACAAGCACAACGCCTACCACCACGGCCAACATCAGCAAATATTCAACCGTATTCTGGCCTTTCCTGTTTTTAAACAACTTGTTCATTTGTAGTTCCTCCACCAAAGAATAGCAGACTCCGATATACCGCTGCCGAAATCAGGGGTCCTCTACATAAACCTTCATTATCACCATGCCGCCGCGCTTGAACTGGTTAGCCACCGAAAACTGCAGCGCGCGGTACATCATTACGAACACAAAAAGCAGCGAAGCCGTGACCAACAGGTACTCGATGGCCGTCTGGCCGTAACGGCGCTTTAAAACGCGCGCCGCGGGCCATGGACCGGAACCGGATTTGCCGCCAGCAACTGCCATCCTGTCACCTCGCCCGGCCGCCCTTTAGAACTGGAACCGCAGGGCCAGCTGGCTGGACTTGCCCAGGGCCCCGTAAGGCGCCATGGTATAATCCAGCCCCATGCCGTAGCCCAGGGCCTGGGAAGTATAGATCCCCACGCCGAACGCCCAGCCGGTAGTATTGTTCATACCCAGGCTGTCCAGCGTCTTGTCGGTCATATTCTTGCCCATGGAATCCGCGGGCGAATAGCCGGCCCGGAGGGTGACGCGGCCCACCTGGAGCAGCTCTTCGGGCAGGCTTATCTCCACCCCGCCGCCCATGCTGCTGCCTTTATCCGAATAAGTCTTTTTTTCCAGCGCCACCGTAAAGAAAGGGTTGAAGACCCAGGCGCCGCCGAGGCGCTGCACCCGGACCACCTGCTTGGCCTTGCCCGAGAAATTCTGCCCGGCCCAGCCCAGCGAAAGCTTGCGCCCCAGGCGCAGGACGACGCCCGCGTCGAACACCAGGTTGCGGTACTTCTTATAGTAATTGTCCTCCAGCACTTCCTTGGCGCTCACGCCCACGAGAAAGCGCTCCAGGAAAAAGCCCTTGGCCAGCGAAAGCGAAGCGTAACCGTTGCGCACCTTCACGTCTTCGCCGTACTGGGGCACGCCGTAAGTGTCGCGCGCGTCGAAACCCGTGATGCCGTAGTAGGCCAGGTTCAGGCCTATCACGGACTGGCCCACCGGGTGGATGTAGGAGACGTACTGCCCCGAGTATTCCTGCAGCCAGCCCAGGTAGGAAAAGGAGAATTCCCGCATCTGCGCGGAAGCTATGCCGGCCGGGTTAATGCCCATAGCCTCGCCGCCCTCAAGCAGGGAGACGCCGCTGTTGCCCAGGGCCTGCGCCCGCGGGCTGCCGGTGGGGATCTTCATGAATACCGCGCCGTCCGTGCCCAGCGTCGCCTCGGCCGCGCGCAGCTGCGGGGCGGCGGGGCAGAGCGCGAAAGCAAAAAGGGCCAGCCTGAAAAAACTTTTCTCCATGATTTTTATCTTCATAAAGCTGCCCTCGTATAACCGCGCTTTCGGGCGTCTCCGCCGGGCTGCCCGGCAAATCTTACGGTATCAGTATCTTCTTCACCACCTGGCAGACGTCACGGGTACCTTCCGTGGCCTCGAACCGTATAACCGCGAAGTACACGCCCGGCGACACCGTGCGGCCGGAGCTGTTCACCTTGGGCCAGCAGGCCTCGGCGGTATGGGAAGTATTGCACTGCCCGTTGCCGTCGATGTTGTTCCCGCCGCCGCGCAAACCGAAATCCTTGCTGTACACCATGTCGCCGGCCAGGTTGTAGATGTGCAGCGTTATCGTTCCGTTCATCATGGCCGGGATCTTGAACCAGCCCGCCAGGCCGTTATACGGGTTCGGGGCGAAGTAAGATTCCCGCGCGAAATCCCCGCACAGGTCCGCCGTGCCGCTCTTGATCACGGGGATATTGTTGATCAGGATATCGTCGGCCAGCAGCGTCCCGGGAGTAACGTAGCCGTCCAGGGTGCTGATACCGCTGGTCACGGTGGTCCCGTAAACTTTGAACACATAATTGCCGTCGGGCACCTTCGACAGCGTAAAGTCCGTGCCGTCCCAGTATTCGGTGATCTGCGTGCGCGCCGGCCGCACGCCGATAATGCGCTTCACCAGGGTATTGGGGGGGTCATTGGTGAGCCCGGGCGGGTTGGTGCCGGGCTTATAGATCTTGGTCACCACCTTCATCGGCTCGGACACCTGATAGCTTATCATGGCCGGGTTGTCGATGGTCAGGGGCGTTATGGACAGGTCGAAGATGCGGATGGGGAAGACGTCGATGGTCTGCTGCACGGTGGTCCGCGGCTTCAGTTCGGCGCCCAGGTCCTGCGCCACCAGCCGCACGTTATAGGAGCCGCCGGGCACGTAGTCGGTATGCGGGCAGGCCGGGGTATTGGTGCATTTCCCGTCCCAGAAATCCTTATAAAGCATCTCCCCGTCGCGCACCTCGCCCTGCACCACGTCAGCCATCACGAACTGGTTCGAGTCCCACGTCACGATCTGCACGGTCACGGAAGACTGGCGGGTCACGGAATACTCGATGCCGTAAGGAGGCAGCTTTATCGTATCGGAAGAGTTGTACATCGTCGGGATATTGGGATAGACTTCGAACCCGGAGAAGAGGATCTGCCCGCGCGACACGTCTATGTAGCCGTAGACCTTGTCGGTGGCGTACATCACCTGCGCGGTTCCCGTGCTGTAAGCCACCAGCGTGAACGGGTAGCGCCCGTCAGCCACCATCAGGCCGTTGGCGTCGCGCCCGTCCCAGGGCTCGGTTATGCGCATGCGCCCCGGCCGCAGGCCCGTAACGCTGAACACCGGGTCGCCGAGGTTGGGCGGCCAGCTGTCCGGCTTGACGGTGACGTTCACGGGATAGACCTTGAGTTCCACGAACATGGTCTGCGACATCTCGAAAGAGACGGAGGCGTAGGCCGAAGCGCCGCCCAGCAGCGAAGTGGCCGAGACGTTCACGATGCGGAACAGGTGCACCGGGAAAGAGACCGTCATGGTGGAAACGGCCCTGCTGGCGCACAGGTAGGGGTCGGTGGTTACCAGCTCGGCCAGGTAGGTGCCGCTGGAAGCGTAGGTGCCGTTGTCCCACTTGCCGTCCCAGGTCTCGCGGTTCACCACGTTGGCGAACCGCACCTCTTTGTCGACCACGCGCCGCACCATGGTGGTGCCGTCCATCTTCTTTATGTTCAGGCTGACCGTAGTGTCGCGCTGGGGCGTGTAGCGGAAATAGAAAGGATCGAGGCCCGCGGCCGAGGGCGAAGAGCCTATGATGGAAGAAGAGGGGCTTATGAACGCCAGCACGCTGCCCCGGGCCACGGGCACGGTCCCCACTACGGTGCGCCTGGTCTTTACGGATTGCCAGGAATAGCCGTGGTTGCCTATAGAACCGACAGACGGCAGTTCCGCGTAAACGGCGTAGACATAATCCCCGTCGCACACCGGCGAGCCGTACTGGTTCCGGCCGTCCCAGTAGGTGTTGACCGCCTGGCGCGCCGGCTTCTGCTCCATATAATGCCTGAGACAGAGGTCGGTAGCGGGGTTCCCGACGCAGCGGTTCTTCCAGGTGCTCGACACCGGGTCCCAGGTATTGGGCGGAGAGGTGTTCGTATTTTCGAAATTTGTGCCGGGCGGGTAAATATCCACATAGGCCGTGGCCGCCTCGGTAAGGAAATAACTTATGGTGGCCATATCGGTGGACGACACGCCCAGCGGGCGCATCCCGACGTCGGTGATCTGCAGCGGGTCCAGGGTCATCTGTATGGTGGCCGGCCAGGCCAGGTCCGGGCCGAGGTTCCACGGCGCCACGGACCAATCGTCGTTGGAGCTGGCGTCTATGCGCACCAGGTAGGAGCCCGCCGGAACTACGGCGCCGCTGCTGTTCCTGCCGTCCCACCAGTCGCCGTTGGTAAGCACGCCGTCCGGCGTGCCCTCGCCTATGCGCGGCTGGCTGGAAATTATGGTGCGCACCAGGGACATATTGCTGCCGGTCTGGTGGGAGACGTCCGTATCCCAGACGGTGATAGTGGCGGTGGCGTCTTTTGAAAGCCGGTATCGGATATTGTAAGGCTGGCCCGGCACCTTGGTCAGGTTCCCCACCGGGGTAGGGCTGGACTGGACCATATGCAGATTGGTCACGTTTATCTGTATGGGTATCTGGTTCTGGCCCGGGTAGGCCGAAGTCTGCTCTATATCTATGCTGGTCCCCTGCTTGGTGGTCTGGCGGGTGGTAACTTTGGCGCGGAAGCCGTACTGGCCGTTGGTCTTGCCGAACTGCCCGTTGAGATTATAGTAGCCGTCCCAGGCCGCGCAGAAATACACGTTATTAGGGTACTGGGCCGAGTATTTGGAGTTATAAATAGGCAGCGCCACGCTGGCGCAGGCGTCGCCGGTGCAGCTGCAGGTGCCGATATTGTACAGGGAGATCGTCTTGACCGGGGGCGTGCTGGCCGGGTCCAGCGGGTTGGCGCCGGGGCCGAACTTAAAGATCTCGAAGGTCATGTCGTCTATGCCGAAAGTCGACGGAGTGCTGGCCACGACGCATTTTATGGAAGCGCACAGGCTCAGGCAGGCGCCCGGGTAGAAGGTCTGCGGCCTGTCATATTCTATCAATGCCGACTGCTGCCACACATTGTTGCCCGAAGTGACGAAATCTTCCCGGTTGCCCAGCCCGCTGTTGCCGCCGTTATTGCAGTAATTGATGCCGCCCGGCCCGCTCCCCGGCATGCCGTCACCGACCGTTATGTCGTTTATATACAGGTTTTGCGCCGGAGCGACGGCGATAAAGCCCGCCAGGAGCGCCAATGTTCCGGCCAACGCGATTAATTTGTTTTTCATAACCTTAACAGCCAACTGCAATTCTGCCATTTTCAATACAATGAAATCAATATTAAGTATATGTCTTCAGGGCATAGATCCCGACTTCGAAACCGCGCCCCAGCTTGCCCGCTTTTTCCAGCGTCCAGAGCTTGCCCCCGTCCACCCAGAAAGCCGCCGGCGCGGGCGAAATGAACTCCTGGCTGGAAAGCAGTTTAAAACCGTCAGCGGCCAGGGCATAACGGCGCAATTTATTCTTATTATCCAGCACCCAAAGCCGGCCGCCCACCCACTGCATGCAGACCAGGCTCTTAACCCCCTCCAGGCCGTACGCCGCGGCCGCGCCAGCGCCGGTGTCGAGGGAATATTTATAGAGCTGTCCGGAAGAAGCGTCGAAGGCCCACAAATTATACCCGTCCCAAGCCGCGCCCTGCGGGGCCGGCCCGGGGGTCTTCGCCGACTCCAGCACCGCGCCGCTGCCGAAATCCTGCCTGGCGTAGCGCAGCTGCGCCATATCCAGCGTCCAGAGGCCGCCGGAGGCCACGCCCAGCGCGGCCGGCCGCAGCGGGGCGCCGGCGGGGGCGGCCAGCACCTTTAAAGTGGCCAGATCCTTGGCGTCCTTCAGCAGCAGCCCGCGCTCCCAGTCCGAGAACCAGACGCCGTCTTTCGTGACCGCAAAACCGGAAGGATTGGGCAGGTCTATGGCGGCGCGGCTTAAAAGTTTGTAATGGACCTTCGCGCGGTAAGCGTAAAGCTGCCAGGCCGCACCGCCCAGCAGCAGCAGGCCGGCCAGGGTCAGCGCCAGCGCGCGGGCGGCGCTTTTGCCGGGCTTGAACGCGGAGGGTCCGGCCCCGGCGGACACGAAAGCCCTGGGCAGCTCAACACCCTTGAGCGCGTAAAGTTTCAGGATCTGCGTCACTTTCTCGGTCCACTGGGAGGATTCCCTGAGCACGCTGGCCAGCCCGGCGGCGTTCTCCACCCCTTTGGCCTCCTGCTCCCGCATCTTGAGCGTCCAGGCCTCGCGCTCGGAGCGCAGGCGCTCTTCCCAGACGGCGAACTCCGCCCGGTGGGTCTCCCAGACGGAACGTTCCCTGTCCCAAAGCTCCCGCCACTGAGTCCGCTCGGCGTCCCAGCTGGCTTTCATGTGCTCCAGATCTTTTATCTTTTCCGCCGCCTGCGCCTCTAAAATCTTTATTTTTCCCTGTTCGTCCCGGCGGCCGCGGCGTTCGGCCAGCAGTTCGGCCAGCGTGCGCTCTACGGCCTCTTTGGCCTCCGCCAGCCTGGCCGTCAGCCCGGCGCTGCCGTCGGCGAGGTTCGCCTTCTCCACCGCCAGCGCGTCACACTTGCGCCGCTGTTCGTCGCGCTCCTTGCGCACGGCGTCCACGCGGTCCTGCAGCGCCACCATCTCCGCCTTGGTGCGCTCCAGCACTTCCTTGAGCAGGCCGGTCTCGCGGGCGTGGTTCTTCTTCTGGGCGTCCAGCAGCTTTTTTGATTCTTCCAGGTTCAGGGCCGTGGCCATCTCCTGGTTGAGCGCGTTCTCGCGCGCGTCAGCCCAGCGCTGCTTGGCTTCTTCCAGCTGCAGCCGCGTTTCGTCGAGCTGGGCCGACAGGTCGCGCAGCTGCGAATCCTTGGCGGCCAGCAGCGTCTTCCACTCGGTCTCGGCCTTTGAAAAGTTCTCGCGCAGGAAGCGCATGGTATCCGTGTTGGCGCGGCGCATGTCCGCAGGCAGAGCGGGAGCCTCGGGAGCGTAATCGCCGCCCGAAACTTTCCGCCACACCTCGTTCATCTGCCGGTCCAGGTCTTTGCTTTCCATAAAAATCGGGACTTCCGCTCCGCCCGCTGTTTTAAGTTTACCAGGAAAACATTAAAGCGCCGTGGACTAAATGTTAACAAAAGGTTACAGCGGCGGCCCGGGGGCCGCTACGGTATCAGTATTTTCTTCACTACCTGGCAGACGTCCCGCGTGCCTTCCGTGGCCTCGAACCGGATGACCGCCAGGTACACCCCCGGAGAAACCGTGCGGCCGGAACTGTTGACCTTGGGCCAGCAGGCCGGGTGCGTGTGAGTGGTCGAACACTGGCCGCTGCCGTCCACGTTGTTGCCGCCCCCCCGCAGGCCGAAATCCTTTTCATACACCATATCGCCGACCAGGTTGTAAATGTGCATCCCTATTTTCCCGTTCATGAGAGCCGGGATCTTGAACCAGCCCGCCTGCCCCCTGTAAGGGTTGGGGGCGAAGAAAGTTTCCCTGGCGAAATCCCCGCACAGGTCCGCCGTGCCGCTCTTTATCACCGGGACGTTGTTGACTATCACGTCGTCGGCCAGCAGCGTGCCGGGCGTAACATAGCCGTTCGCTGAATTGATGCCCCCCGTCACCGTGGTGCCGTAGATCTTGAACACATAATTGCCGTCCGTCACCTGCGAAAGCGTCAGGTCCGTGCCGTCCCAGTATTCGGAGATCTGCGTGCGCGCCGGCCGCACACCGACGATGAGCTTCACCAGGCTGTTGGGGGGGTCGTTGGTGAGCCCGGGCGGGTTCGTGCCCGGCTTGTAGATCTTGGTCACGACCTTCATCGGCTCGGAGATCTGGTAGCTGATCACCGCCTGGCCGCCGAGGGTCAGCGGGGCTATGGAAAGGTCGAAGATGCGCAGCGGGAAAACGTCGATGGTCTGCTGCACGGTAGTCTGCTGCTTCAGGTCCGCCCCGAGGTCCTGCGCCGTCACCCGCACGGTATAAGCGCCGCCGGGAACGTAATCCAGGGTCGGGCAGGTCTGGGTATTGGTGCATTTCCCGTCCCAGAAATCCTTATAGAGGGTCTCCCCGTCGCGCACTTCGCCCTTCACCACGTCCGCCACCACGTTCTGGGCCTGGTCCAGCGTAACTATCTGCACGGTCACGGAGGACTGGCGCGTCACCGAGTATTCAATGCCGTAAGGCGGCAGATTCACAACTTCGCCGCCGTTATACATGGTCGGGATATTGGGATAGACCTCAAAGCCGGAAAAGAGCACCTGCCCGCGCGACACGTCCACGTAGCCGTAGACCTTGTCGGTGGCGTACATCACCTGCGCCGGCCCGGTGGAGTAAGCTTCCAGCGTATACGGATAGCGCCCGTCAGGCACCACATTGCCGCTGGCATCGAGCCCGTCCCAAGGTTCGGTTATGCGCATGCGCCCCGGCCGCACCCCCTGCACCCGGAACACCGTGTCGCCGAGATTGGGCGGCCAGTTCTGCGGGTCCACCGTCACGGTCACCGGGTAGATCTTCAGGTCGATATACATGCTCTGCGACATCTCGAACGAAACGGTGGCGTAAGCCGAGGCGCCGCCCAGCAGCGAAGAGGAGCGCGCCTCCAGTATGCGGAACATATGCACGGGGAACAGCACCGTGGTGGTGGACACCTTTTCCACGGCGCACTGGTACGGGTCGGTGGCGATAAGTTCGGCCAGGTAATTGCCGCTGGAAACGAAAGTCCCGTCGTCGCGCTTGCCGTCCCAGATCTCGGTGTTGATTATGTTGGAAAACCTTTCCTCGTTGGCCACCAGGCTCCTGACGGTGGTGGCGCTGGAGCCGTCCATGTTCTTGATGTTCACGCTTACGGCCGCGTTGCGTACGGGGGTATAGCGGAAGTAGAACGGGTCGAGCCCGGCCGCCGGGGAGGAGGTGCCCATCAGCGTGGACGCCGCGCTGATGAACGCCAGCACCTTGCCCCGGGACACCGGGATCGTTCCCACCATAGTACGCCGGGTCTTTATGGAGTTCCAACTGAAATTGCCGATGGTGCCCGTCGACGGCATCTCGGCGTAGATCGCATACACGTAGTCGCCGTCGCACACCGGCGCTCCGTTCGAGTCCCGGCCGTCCCAGTAGACATTAACTGCCTGGCGCGCGCCTTCCTCTTCAACGAAGCTCCGCAGCAGCGTTCCGGTGCCGGGGACCTTCACGGGAGGAGAGACGTTCGTGTCGTAGAACTGCGTGCCGGGAGTATATATTTCCACGTAGGCCGTAGCCGCCTCGGTGAGGAGGTAGCTTATGGTGGCCATGTCGGTGGCGGACGCGCCCAGCGGCCTTATCCCCACGTCGGTAACCTGCAGCGGGTCCAGCACCATCTGGATAGTGGTCGGCCAGGCCAGGTCCTCCCCTTCGTTGAACGGGGCTATGGACCAGTCGTCGTTCGAGCCGGCGTCTATGCGCACGATATAGGAGCCGGCGGGCACCATAACGCCGGCGTCGTTCCTGCCGTCCCACCAGTCGCCGTTGGTCAGAACCCCGTCGGGGATCCCCTCGCCTACGCGCGGCTGGCTGGAAATTATGGTGCGCACCAGGGTCATGGCGCCGCCGGTCTGGTGGGAGACGTCCGTATCCCAGATGGTTATGGAAGCCGTGGCGTCCTTCGAAAGGCGGTATTTCAGGTTATAGGGCTGGCCGGGCACCTTGGTCAGGTTCCCCACGGCGGTGGGAACGGACTGGCCCATGTGGAGGTTGGTAACGTCGACCTGTATGGGGATCTGGGTCTGCCCGGGGTAGGCGGCAGTCTGCTCTATATCGATGCTGGTGCCGTTGGGCGTGGTCTGCCGCGTAGTAACCTTGGCCCGGTAGCCGAACTGGCCGTTGGTCTTGCCGAACATCCCGTTAAGGTTGTAGGTCCCGTCCCAGGCCGCGCAGAAAGTCCCCACCGGGATGCTGGCGCCGAAAGTATGCGGCGGGTAAGACTTGCCCGAGTCGCAGGTGCCGATATTATACAGCGAAATAGTCTTGACGGGAGGGGTGCTGGCCGGATCCAGCGGGTTGGCGCCGGGGCCGAACTTGAAAATATCGAAAGTAAGGTCGTCGATGCCGAAAGCGGTCGGGGTGCTGCCCACCACGCACATGATACTGGCGCACAGCCCCAGGCAGGAACCCGGATACTTGTTCTTGGGCCGCTCGTACTCGATGCGCGCGGAATCGTTCCAGGTATTGCCCGTAAGATCGCTGTAAAAACTCACCTTGGTGTCGACGAACACGGCCGTGCCTTTTACTGAGCCGGTAACCGAGCCGAAGGCCCTGTCGGCGGACGGGACCGAGGAGCGCCAGCGGCGGGACCCGGGCGTACAGGCGGGGGGACCGGCCGTGCAGGTCAGCGGGCCGGTAACGGTGCCGGTGTCCACCTGCGCGGCGATGAAACCGTTAGCGTCGGTAGTGCCGTACACCGTGGTCTGTATCAAAGCACCGCTGGGCACCGCGGTGCCGTTGTACAGTTCCGTATGGGGCGGAAAATGAACGTCGTCGATCCAGACACTATCGCTGCCGGGAGAATTGCTGCCGTCTTTCGTATACACCCACCTGAGGTAGTGAAAGCCCACGGCCAGGTTCCCGGTCGCCCCGTAGGTCCAGGCGCCGCCCAGGCCGCTCGCGTTCAAAGAACGGGCGGAACTATTGTCAACATACAGCCGCAGAAAATCGTAACTGGCTTCGCTGTCCGTCTTATAATAGAAAGTCACGGGCCCGGCCGTCATAACGTAGAAGCCCACCGTGAGGACGCTGTACTCGCTATCATCTATATCCCCGGAACGGGCGGACCAGGTACCATTATGAGAAGTGGTATTATCCGTTACCCAGCCGTGGTGCCCCTGTGTTGCCCAGTGAACGCCGGTGCCCGTGAAATTCCCATCTTCAAAATCCTCATCGGACGGGCCGGCGGCGGTGGGAACGCAGTGCATGCTGTCCGTGCCCAGCACGGCCAGATCGCCTCTCGGTTCCCCGGTCACGGTGCCGGTGATCAGGCCGTTGGCGAAACCTTCAAAACCGTGCAGCGTGCCGTTGAGCTGGCCGGAATAGGTGCCGTTGACGTTCGTGGCGTTAAAGGCGCCTTCCGACGCCGTAGTACAGGGCCCGGCCCTTCCGTCGCCGGAGTCAGTACCGAGCGAATCCAGGTACCTGGTCCCCGCGATGATGGAATCGGCCGCCCAGGAGGAGTCCGTACCCGTAAAAAGCCCGCTTACCGGCGTGCCCGCGGGCCCGCCCGTAGGTCCGCCGTTGACTATATCCACGGTTATGGAAGAATCCACGTCGCTGCAATAGCCGTTGCCGCCGTTGCTGCCCTGGCGGTACCAGGTGTCCATTTTGGAAATGTAAAGGTTCTGCGCGGCCAGGCCGCCGCTGAAATAAAGCAATAAAGCGGCCGCGCGCAATGCGGCGCCCGCGGAAGAAGCCCTCCTGATAAAACGCTCAAACATATATGCCTTGAATTTTACAAAATTAATGTTGCCAAAAGATTTCCATAATTAAGCGGGGGCCGCCCCCGGCACCGCGGCGTCCGCGCAGCGCCTGGCGCCGGGGATGGCCGAAAGATATTTCACCCGGGCCGCGGCGCGGGCCAGCGCCTGCCTGGTTTCCCCGGGGAGACCCGCCACGCAGGACGCCCCGGCGGTTATGCCCGCATCCCGGGCAAGCTGCGGCGCGCGCACCGCGGCCTCGGTCCGGTAGGCAGAACCGTTGTCCACGACCATGGTCTCAAAAGGGGCGGGCGCCGGCCGGGAACGGCCTGGAGCGTGGCCGGCAGGGGCGCCTTGCGGCCGCGCGCGGGGATGACGGCCGGGAGCTTCATCCCTTATTTTCCCGCCGCCGCGTCCAGGACCTCGTCCGCGCTCCTGCCCTGCATATATCCCGGTTTTTCGAGCCCCAGTATCTTCAGGATGGTCGGCGCCTGGTCTATATTGCTGAGGTTCACGGCGATGCGGTGGTTCTTTTTTACTCCGGGCCCCATCACGAGGAACGGCGTCCACATGCCGGGCACTTCCGTTGAAACCAGCGCCTGTTTGTACCCGCCCTCCACGGCCGGCCTGAAGACTTCCAAGCCTTCGGTCATATCCTCGGTCAGCCCGTAGCCGGGCCGCATCACCAGCACCAGGTCCGCGATCCGGTCCGGGGGCAGGTGATATTTCGCGGCGGCATCCTCGCGCTTCAGAACTTCAAGGAACGGCGCCGTCTCCCCGTCCCGGAGGCCCGACAGCAGCGCCGTTATTTTATCGCGCAGGGCCTCGTACTCCGGGCCGGCGCCGCGCCGCCAGGGGCCCGCCAGGCCGCCGGGGTGCAGGTAGATCCCGTGCATCTTCAGGTGCGCGGCTTTCGACGCGGCCCAGTCGATGTCGGCTTCCCCGGTCACCGGGGCTATGGAGAATTTCAGCAGGCCGGCGGCGGCGAACAGATTGTTCACCAGCACTTTTTTATTCAGCGGGATCACCCCGTGGTCCGAGCTCAACACTATCACTGACTCAGGCCCGGCGGCGGCCAGGGCTTCGCCCAGGATGGCGTCGATGCCTTCGTACATCGCCAGCACTTCGGCGCGCAGGACGGCGCGCCCGGCCTCGTCCGTTGCGTTATAACGGTCGCTGGCCGGGTCCAGGTACGGCAGCCACCAGCGGCTTTCCAGCATCTGGTTGGGGGTGTAAAGGTCGTGGATGAAGGCGCCGGGCCTGTCCTCGGCCAGGAAATACCGAGCGGCCTTCCTGTGCCAGTCCAGCGTCATCATGGCTTCAGCGCGGAAGATCTCCTTTTCTTCCGGGTAGTTGTTGAGCTGGGCCGGCCAGTTGTCCGGGAAATCCGCCATGGGCCCGGCGTATGCGTAAAGCTTCTCGTAAGCGTCGGCCGGCTGCACCACGGTGGGGTTGAGCAGGTCGTAATAGGCCCGCACTTTAAGGAAGCCCTCAGGGCCCACCCGGATCAGCGCCAGGCGCATGCGCGAGTCCACTTCCAGCCCGTTCCAGCCGAGTTTCACCGGCAGCCAGTCCGTCCACTCCCCGCTGCGCCTGAGCTCCGCCAGCGGGGCCGTTTTATCCGCGGAAAAGACCACGGAATCGTAGGAAGTTTTTCCGTCGTCGGAAGAATCGGCCAGGCAGGCGTACACGGTGGCGCCGTGCGCCAGCAGCGGCATTTCCAGCGGCGGCGAATAGCT
The DNA here is from genome assembly GCA_035353595.1 of Elusimicrobiales bacterium. GTDB lineage: Bacteria > Elusimicrobiota > Elusimicrobia > Elusimicrobiales > UBA9959 > UBA9959. The sequence continues at coordinate 21,570 of DAOPZW010000020.1, forward strand.
TTTCAGCGGCAGCCGCCAGCCGGCCGCCGGAACCAGGGAAGGGTACTTAGTCAGTTCGGCGCCCAGCTGAAAAAGCCGGTTATCATTGCCCCTGGCGGCGCGCTGCGAGGCCGGCAGCAGGCTTTCGAAATTGACCGCGTAAAGATCGGCCCCCCAGTTGGCCCAGCGGCCCCTTATAACGGTGCCGTAATCTATCTCCGGCGGCGTGGACCCGGGCACCGAAAGCACCACGGTCCGCCTCCCGGAGCCCTCCAGTATCTTCCACATGGGCGGGATTTTTTTGGCGGCGGAAGAAAAGCCGGTGACCGAAGGCTTGGCCAGGGGATAACCCTCAACGCGCATGGGGCCGTCGGGCACGCCGTTAACCTCGGGATAAGCGCCGGTCATCAGGGCCGCGAAATTAGCCGGGGTGTGGGAAGGGTAAACGGGCACTGAATAGCCGTAGGAGCCCTCGTCCATCATTTTCTTTATGTTAGGAAGCCGGCCTTCGCGCGCCAGCCTGAAAACGTCGAATTCGCCGCCGGCCCCCCTCAGGCCGTCCGGCACGAACCAGTAAAGCTTCTTTTCAGCGCGGGCGGGCGCCAGCCCGGAGTAAAAGAACAGGAGACAGGCTGCCAGGCTGCTCAGACGCGCGGTGCGGGCCATAATAGAACCTCCATGCAAAACGGCGTGCGGGCGCAGCGCCCGCTGTTATTTTACCGCGGTAAAGAGCGCCCATTTCCAGCGCGCGCACAGTTCGCCCCGGCGGCGCGCTACGCGGCAGGCCCGGCGGAAGGGCGCGGGAGCGTCCAGGTATTCCCTGGCGATCCGCTCCTTCTGCTCCGCCGGCAGGTTCGGGTAGCATTTCATCAGGGCGGTTACGGACTCCGTGGTGTAAAACGGCGTGGCGGCCCTGAGCTTAAACCCGGCGGCGCGTATGGCGCGGGCCAGTTCGCGGGCCAGGTAAAGCTTTGCCGGGTCTTTAAAGACGCCGGAGGGCTGGATGAGGCGGTAGACCTTCAGGAGCTGCGCGCGCTCGGCCGCGTCGGCTGGCACGTGGTGGCTGAGCAGCAGCGCCCCGCCCGGCTTTAAAACCCGGCGGGCTTCTTTCAGGAACGCGGCCGGGCGCAGGAACTGCATGGCCTGCCGGATAACCACCGCGTCGAAAAAAGCGGCGGGGTACGGCAGCTTGTGCGCGTCGCCGCGCTTCAGGTGCCGGATATGCCTGGCGGCCTTCTTAAGCATGCCGGAGGAAACATCCAGGCCGTAGGTCTCCAGGCCCGGCCGCTTCAGCGCGCCGGTAACTTCGCCGGTGCCGCAGCAGGCCTCCAGCAGGCGCCCCCCCGCCGGCAGCAGGCCCTTCAGCGCGCGGCGGTGCGCGGCGAGCAGACCGGGGTTGGTGACCCAGGACGCGGATCTCGAGAATTCCGACGAACGGGCGTCGAACTGAGCTTTTACGGTGTTGTTTTTCATTGGTTTACGCGAGCAGAGACCCGGTACAGAGCCTGGCGTCCTCCTCCAGCACGGAATAAACTTCGGCGTCCGCGATGGGACGGTCCGGGTAGGCGTAGCGGCGCTTGTCGCGCACCAGCTCCGCGGTGCCGTAAGGCCCCGGCACATAATGGGCTTCGATACTGCGGTAAGCCTCCCGGTACACTTTTTCCGGCAGGCCGGACAGGTTAAGGAAATCGTCTTCGGCCAGGCCGCGCTCGCGGGCCAGCATGCCGCGCAGGTGGCCGAGCTCGTCCTTTATGGCCCCGGAGGCCACGGCGTCCGCGTAAACCCTGGTGCCGGGGATGGCCGAAAGATATTTCACCCGGGCCGCGCCGCCCGGGCCCGCGGAGAAAGCCGCGGCGCGGGCCAAAGCCTCCGGGGTTTCCCCGGGGAGGCCCACCACGTAGGCCGCCCCGACGGTTATGCCCGCGTCCAGGGTAAGCCGCAGCGCGCGCACCGTCTCGTCTTCCACGAAGCCCTTGCCGGCGCCGTCCAGCGCGTCCTGGCTGAGCGTTTCCACGCCGTAAAGTATCTGGTCGCAGCCGGCGGCGGCCATGGCGCCCAGCACTTGTTTATCCACGTTCTGCACCCGGGTCATGCACCACCATTTCACCCGCAGCGCCTTCAGAACTTCGCACAGCGCCAGCGTTCTTTCTTTGGAAAAGGTGAAGGTCAGGTCGGTGAACTGGAAGAATTCCGCCCGGTGCCGCTCTTTGAGCGCGGCGAGTTCCGCGGCGAGTTTTTCCGGGGATTTCAACCCCAGCTTCGGCGTGGTGCGGTAGCAGAAAGAACAGTCTTTGTGGCAGCCCCGGCCCGAACTCACTATCACCTGGCGCAGAAAATCGTCCGCGCGGCCCCAGAGCCTGAAATCCGGCACGGGCAGCAGGTCCAGGTTTGAAAGCTGTTTTCTCGGCGCCGTCAGCAGCAGGCCGCCGGCCGGGGCGCGCAGCGCCAGGCCCGGGATGTTCCGCGCCTCCGCCGCCAGCGTGCCGCGGCAGACCGCGTCCATGACTTCCAGGATGGTCAGCTCCCCCTCGCCCAGCACGGCCAGGTCGGCCCGGGTATTGAGCAGCACCAGCGCCGGGACGGAAGTTACCAGCGAACCGCCCAGGATCACAGGCCGCTGCGGCGCGGTTTCCTTGGCGAGGGCGCAGACGCCTTCTATAAAAGGGAAGCCGTCCTCGAAAGTACCTATCCCCACCACATCGGCGCCGCGGATGCCGGCGGCGGCGTAGGCCAGCGGCGCGGGCTTGAAGCGGGCGTCGACTATCCTGACCCTGTACCCGGCGTTGGCCAGCACGGTGGCGATATAAGTGATGCCTTCAAAGGGCCGCTCCAGGTAATAGCCCCAGCCCCGCGGCACGGTGAAAGGGCTGGGCGGCACCACCAGCGCCACCAGCGGCTTGGCGCTGTCCGGCGGCAGCGGCTGCGCGGCCGTGGCGGCGATAAGCTCCGTCCAGCGCCGGTAGTCTCCGCCGCCTTTGGTTGCGCTGGGCGCGGCTGTTTCCTGTTTCACGGCAGCTCCTTGTCCTGCACCCGTATCACGCCCATCTCCTTGACCAGCTCCGGCCCTTTAGCGACGGCGATGGTCTTTTCCACTTCCTCGCGCAGGCTGCGCGTCAGCCGGCTTTTCAGCTCGATAAAGCGCGGGTGCGTTTTGATCTCCGCGGTGCGCGGCCCGGGCAGGTCTATGTCCACGCTTTCCTTCACCCGGCCCGGCCGGGCGCTCATCACGATAATGCGGCGGCTCATAAAAATGGCCTCTTCCAGGTGATGGGTGACCAGCACGAAAGTTTTGCCCAGCCCGCTCCACAGGCGCAGGATCTCCTCCTGCAGCAGCTCGCGGGTTATGTTGTCCAGCGCGGCGAACGGCTCGTCCATCAGCACAGCCTCGGGCTGGCAGGCCAGCGCCCGCGCTATGCCCACGCGCTGCTTCATGCCGCCTGAAAGCTGGTGCGGGAATTTATTCTCGAAGCCGGATAAATGCACCATCGAGAGGAAATCCAGCGCGGCGCGCCTGCGCCCGGCGGCGTCGAGGCCGCGGGCTTTAAGCGGGAATTCCACGTTGCCCATCGCGGTTTTCCAGGGGAAAAGCCCGTACTCCTGGAAGATGACGGTGCGCTCTGGGGCCGGCCCCGTCACCGCGGCGCCGTTATAAAGCACCTGCCCGGCGTCGGGCCGCAGGAACCCGGCCATCAGGTAAAGCAGCGTGGTCTTGCCGCTGCCGCTGGGCCCGATCACGCTCACGAACTCCCCGCGCCGGATATCCAGCGACATGCCTTCCAGTGCGGGCACGGCGATCCCGCCCTTAGGGTCCTTAAAAGCCCTGGAAACGTTCTGTATCGAAAAAATAGTCTCGTTCATTTCCGCCCCGGCTTCCACGAGAAACGCCGTTCCAGGCGCACTATGCCCTCGTTCATAACGTAGCCCAGCGCGCCTATGGTGGCCATGCCGCACATCACGTTGCCCGTATTGGTCATCGAGCGGTTCATCTCTATCATATAGCCCAGGCCGGACGTGGAGGCTATCAGCTCCGCGGCGATAACGCTCATCCACGCGAAACCCAGGCTGATCCGGAACC
>DAOPZW010000021.1:0-25254 GCA_035353595.1 Elusimicrobiales bacterium
GAAAAAACCGCAGGACCCGCGCGCCCCGGAAGCCCTGCTGAAGGGGGCGCGCCTCTACGCGGTGAACCTCGGCCTGTGCGCCCAGTCCCGCCCGCTGCTGGAGCGGCTGGCCCGCAATTATCCCGGCTTCAAGGTCCCGGAGGCGGATTTCAGGCTTATCTTCGTCTGCCCGGAGTATTTTCCCGCCGGGGCCGGGCGGCGCTGGACTTACGGCGACTCCCAGACTTTCGGCCGCAACGCCAGGCAGGAGCTCGCGGTTACAGGCGTAAAATCCGGCTCGGCCCAGGCCCGTTACGCCCTTTACGCCGGCAGGGAACTGGTCAGCCGCCAGACGCGCTCTTACCATTATTCCGGCGGCAGATTTTACGAGAGGCAGGGCGCTTTTGATACAATGATCCTCAGCTACCCGCTGGAAAAAGGAAAGGCCTGGACTTCCCGCGGCCAGGAGGGGCCCCTGGAATTCAGCGTGGAACAGACCGGCCTTAAGGTAAAAGTGAAAGCGGGAGAATTCGCGGACTGCGTTAAAATACGCCGCCGCGTGCCCGGCCAATCCTCCTGGGTTTTCGACTATTACGCCCCCTGGACCGGCAAGGTGGCTACCGCGGTGGCCGGCGGGGGCTATGAGAACCGGGTGATGGAACTGACCGCTTATGAAGAAAAATAACGGCGCGCCCGCCGATCCCGCTAAAAGCGGCCTGCTTTCCTTTTCCTATTCCAAGTTCTCCATGTACGAGGAGTGCCCGCTCAAGTACAAATTCAAATACATCGACAAGCTCAAAGAAGAGCCTAAATTTTATTTCGCTTTCGGCAACAGCGTGCACGCGGCGCTGGAATTCCTGTACTCCGTTAAGGCGCCGCCCTTCCCCTCCCTGGAAGACGTGCTGGCTGAGTTCCGGCGCGACTGGGGGCTGAAGTCCTGGGCGGAAAAAGGGTACAAAGTAGAGTCGCGCGCCGACGCCGACCTGCTCAAAGGTCTTGAGATGCTCAAGGCTTATTACGCGCATAACCAGAAGCGGTTCAAGCCCCCCTTCCTGGTGGAGTATTCCACCGACGTGGAAGTGGACGGCCTGCTGGTGCGCATCATCGCCGACCGCATAGAGTACCTGGGCAACGGCGCCATAGAGATCATAGATTATAAAACGGGCAAGGACGTGCGGCGCACGCCCGCCCAGCTGTACATGTACCAGAAGATCAGCGAGCTGGACCCGCGCCTGAAAGAGAAAATTGCGGAGACCTACGGCCAGCGCGTGAGCAGCGTGAAGATAAACCGCCTGCTGTATTACCACGTGCCCACTTTGAAGGAGTATCCGTTCGAGCGTGCCGACGACCGGGAAATAGGCGGCTTCTGGGAGCGGGTGCTGGGCGTGGCGGAGAAGATCCGCGGCCTTGAATTCGACCCCACGCCCGGCGAGCTGCAATGCAACTGGTGCGATTTTAAGAAGTTCTGTCCCCATTTCGGCGCGGCGCCCGCGGCCCGGCAGCCGGACCTGCTGGCGGCGGGCCCGGTGGAAACGCTGGTGGACCGCTACGGGCGCCTCAAGCAGAAAATGGACGCGCTCAACGAGCAGCTTTCCGAGGTGGCGGCCCAACTGGGCGCCGAGGCGGACCAGCGCGGCACGCCGGAGCTGGCCGGCGGAGAATTCCGTGTAAAGGTGAAGCGGCGCACCGGCTTCAGCTTTAAAGACCGCGACGCGGTGAAAGGCGTGCTGGAGCAGTTCGACCTTTACCAGAAGGCGCTGACCCTGACGCACAGCGGCATAGCCGCCCTGCTCAGGGAAGATTCGGATATCCCGGTGGCCGCCCGCCGGGCGCTGCTGGCGCAGGCCGTAGAAAGAACGGATCTTGAGATAGAAACTTTCCCCAAGGACTGAGAGCTGCGATGGCGGAGAAATTCATAATCGTGCTGGACCAGGGCAGTTCAAGTTCCCGGGCGCTGGCTTTCGACCTCGACGGGAATATCCGCTACAAGGCGCAGCGCAGGCTGGAGGCCGCCTACCCGGCGCCGGGCCTGGCCGAGTACGACGCGGAAAAGCTGTTTTCCACCCAGGCCGACAGCCTGGCCGAAGTGCTGGCGAAACTGCCCGCGGGCTCCGAGCCCGCCGCGCTGGCCATTGCGGCCCAGCGCTCCACGGTTGTGCTGTGGGACAGGACTACCGGCGTCCCGCTGGCCCCCGCCCTGAGCTGGCAGGACGGCCGGGCGCAGGAACTGCTGGGCAAGATCCCGCTGTCGAACACGAAGATCCACGACCTCACCGGTCTTTATAAAACTCCTTATTACAGCGCTTCGAAGATCTCCTGGGCCCTCGAGAGTTATCCCGAAGTTAAAGCCGCCGCGGCGGAGCGCCGCCTGCTGGCTGCCCCGGTGGCGTCCTACATTATCTGGCGGCTGTCCGGCGGCCGTACCTTCGTCATCGACCCTTCGCAGGCGCAGCGCACTCTGCTGTTCAACCTCAGGCGCCTGAAGTGGGAACCTAAGCTGCTGGCGGCTTTCGGCCTGGGCGCGGGCCTGCTGCCCGAGGTGCGCCCCAGCGTAGGCTGCATGGGTTTTGTGGAAGCCGCCGGCCGCCGCATCCCGGTAACGGCCATGCTGGGCGACCAGCAGGCGGCCATGCTCGGGCTGGGCCTTGAAACGCCCGGGGCGGGCGCGCTCAATTACGGCACCGGGGCTTTCCTGCTGGTCAATACAGGAAGCGTGCCCGTCAAGATCCGCGGCTTGCTCAACTCCATCGGCTGGCAGTCAGGACCTTCAAAAAAAGAGATCTGCTATTTCACGGAGAGCACGGTGAATTCAGCCGGCACGGCCCTGGAATGGCTCAAGGTCAAGTTCGGCCTGTTCTCCGACATCGGCGAGGTGGACGTCATGTGCCGCGCCTCGGCTAACCGGGTGTTCTGCCTGCCCGCCATCGGCGGCATAGGGGCGCCTTACTGGGATTTTTCCGCGTTCACGGCTTTCACCGGCTTTTCCCCCCATACCGATAAATACGACGTGGTGCGCGGCGTAACCGAGGGTATAGCTTATATGGTAGGCGACGCTTTCGACCTGGTGAAGAAGAAAGGCTTCAGGATAGAGGAACTGAAGGTTTCCGGCGGGCTTTCCAAGATCGACTGGCTGCTGCAGTTCCAGGCGGATATCACCGGCGCGCGCATCGCCGCGCTGGAGGAGACGGAAGCCACCGCCATGGGCGCCGGGCTGGCCGCCGCGCGCGGGCTGGGGCTGGCCCCCGCCTGGCGATCCTCCGTTTCCAGCCGCGTCTTCACGCCGGGCATCGGCGAAGAGGAGCGGCAGAACCTGCTGCGCGGCTGGCGCCTTTTCGTGAAAAGCACGCGCCGTTCCAGCCGCGACCTGCGCAAGCTCGGCGTGCTGCCGCATAATTGATATTTGCAGCGCCAGGGGCGTAGGCTGAGGAGTTCCTCCTTCAGCTCCCTGCGCTCAGGCGCCCGTAGGCTGTTGTGATGGCCTGCCCGCTCTTAAATGTGGCGGGATCATGCGCGGTTGCGCTGTTTACTTTTTCAGTTCTTCCAGGTAGCGGCCGGCTTCCATGGAGGCGCGGCAGCCCGCGCCCGCGGCGACTATGGCTTGTTTGTAGCGGCGGTCCATCACGTCGCCGGCGGAGAAAACGCCTTTCACCGAAGTTTCGCCGCGGCAGTCGGTTACGATGTAGCCTTCTTCGTCGAGTTTAAGGCTGTCCTTGAACAGCGCCGTGGCCGGGGTGTGGCCGACGGCTATGAAAACCCCGCTCAGCGCTATTTCGCGGGCCGCGCCGGTCTTCACGTTCTTCAGCCTTACCCCGGTCACCTTGGCTTCGCCCAGCACTTCCTCCAGCACCGTGTCGTAAATTATTTCCACCTTGGGGTTGGTATTGAGCTTTTCCACCATGCGGCCGCAGGCGCGCAGGTTGTCGCGGCGGTGCACAAGATAAACCTTCGAGGCGAATTTGGTCAGGAACAGCGCGTCTTCCGCGGCCGTGTCTCCGCCGCCCACTACGCACACTTCCTTGCCGCGGTAAAAGAACCCGTCGCAGGTGGCGCAACCGGAAACGCCTTTGCCGGCGTATTTCGTTTCGGAGGGCAGGCCCAGCCAGCGCGCGCGGGCGCCGGTGGCCACTATCACGGAGTCGGCCGTGCAGGTTCTGCCGTCGGAGATCGTCAGCCGGAACGGCTTGCCGCCGAGATCCGCCGCGGTGACTTCGTCGGTAAACACCTGCGCGCCCAGGCGCGAGGCCTGCCTCAGCATCGCCTGCATAAGGTCCGCGCCTACCACCGGGTCGGCGAAGCCGGGAAAATTTTCGATATCGGTGGTCAGCAGCAGCTGTCCGCCGGGGGCGGTGCCGCCGAACAGGGCGGTCTTAAGCCCGCCGCGGGCGCCGTAGATGGCGGCGGTGAAGCCGGCGGGGCCGGAGCCGATTATCGCGAGGTCGTAATGGGCCGGAGCCGCTGTTTCTTTTTGTTCCATCTTTATTTCTCCTCGCTGTAGCAGGCGGCGGAAGTGCCTGTTTCCCAGACGCGGGTTTCGCTGACGGGGAAACCGAGTTTTTTCATTTCCGCGTGGATCAGCTGCGCCATTATTTCGGCGGTGGGGTTGTCGGGAGTTTCAAAGCAGCGCTGGCCCTGTTCTTTGAGGACCTTCAGCAGGGGATCGTCCGAACGGAGTATCACTCTGTGGTCGAAATTCTCGTCGAGCCAGCCTTTCAGGGCTTTGCCCAGGTCGCCGAAGTCGGCCACCATTTTCTGCGCGTTCAGGGTTTCGGAGGCCAGCGTCACTTCGGCGGTGCCGTTATGGCCGTGGAGATTCCTGCATTTGCCGGCATGGTCCGGCAGCCGGTGCCCGTAGGCGAAGGTAGCGCTTTTGGTTATTTTGTGCATAAAATATTCCGGCCCGTTGCGGAAACACCGCGGCTGAGGCCCGGCGCCCCGCCTCCCGTATTATTTGTTCTTTATCCCGGCTTTCTTTAAAAATCCGCGCACCAGGTTCATGGACAGGCCTACTATGGTGTCGAAGCGGCCCTCTATCTTTTCCACGAATTCGTCGTCCTTGTCCTGCACAGCGTAGGCGCCGGCTTTGTCGTGGTGCTTGACGGACAGCGCCTTGAGTTCCGCTTCGTCCAGCTTCCTGGTCCGGCAGCGGGATACTTCCGCGCCCGCCAGGAAGACGCCTTTCTCGATCCAGATCAGGGCCACGCCGGTGTGCACGGCCTGCCAGCAGCCGTTCTGCAGCTTCAGCAGGCGCAGCGCGTCCTTCTTGTCTTTGGGCTTGCCCAGCACTTCGCCTTTGCAGTAAACCAGCGTGTCCGAGCCCAGCACCGGGCGGCCGGGATATTTCAGGGCCACGCTCAGGGCTTTTTTGTAGGCCAGTTCCCGCACTATCAGGGCGGGGCGCTTGTAGGCGGAGCGCTCGTCGATGTGGCTGGGAACCACCCGGTGGCGGATGCCGGCCGCTTTAAGGAGCTGCACGCGCCTGGGGGACTTCGAGGCTAGGATTATCATTTAACGAGCTGCTTGTAGACGACGGCGGAGAAAAAGATGCCGATCACGCTTGAAATATTGAACTTGAACACCAGGCCGGCCGTCAGCTCCACCAGGTTCAGGTCCACGGTGGTCGGGTTCAGGCCGGTGTTTATGCCGGTGTTGAGCAGGGCGTTGATCTGGCCCGCCGGGAACCAGATGTTGAAAAGCTTTCCGATAAAGATCCCCAGCAGGGAGCCTATGGCCACCACCACTACCACGTGCATCGCGTTTTTCATGTTATTTTTTGCCCTCGGGGAGTTTGTCCAGCGGGATGTTGGTCGTAAAGCGGGTATTGGCGCCCAGCCAGTCCAGGTATTCCTTGGACCCCCCCTCGATCTGCGTGAAGACGGTTTCAGGCACGGCGTAGGGGTGATGCCGCTTGACGAACTGGATGATATCCTCGCGCAGCGTCCGCCGGGTCTTTATGATGAGCAGGATCTCCGCGGATCTTTCAAGCTTGTCTTTCCACCAGTAGGACGATTCCACCCCGGGCACGGCCGAAACGCAGGCGGCCAGCTTCTCCTGGAGCAGGCCCAGGGTAATGGCGTCGGCGGTCTTTTTGTCTCCGACGGTGACAAAGCAAATATCGTAGTCTGTCGTCATAAAGCAATACTATAAATAGCCTGCCGCCGAAGTCAACTTCCTTACAGGTTGCAGTCCGAGAACTCCGCCCTGGCGCGGTCTATCTCCTCTTTATGGAATTGCCGCCAGGATTCGTCCAGCTTGATCTCGCGCCTGAAAGTTTTTTCAAAGTTGGAGAAGATCGTATACTGGTCGTCGTAAAAAGTCCGCTGGAAACGGTACGTTTCATAGGACGGCATGGCCCGCACGGTGGCGTCGTTCTTCATGGCCTCGCTCATGGTCATCATTCCCTTGCGCACGCGCTGCAGGTCCCGCTCGTTGAGCAGCCGGGGAAAACTGTCGTCGTTCATCGCCTGCCGGATCTTGCCCAGCCAGGTCTGCTGCCCGGATAGCGTGTCCAGCGGGCGCTGGCAGTCCGGGTTGCGGGCCAGGGCTTCCTTGCGGGCCTGGGTCATAGCGTAGGAGGACGGGTGCATTATATAGGTGCAGAAATCCTTTTTGAGCGCGGAGGCGTTCTCCGCTTTTGCGAAGTCGGCGTTGACCAGGTTGACTTCCAGCCCCAGGCGCGCCTGGAAGAGGGCGGCCAGCTCTTCCTCCTCCGAAATTATTTCATCCAGGCCGGTAACGGTGTAAAGGCGGTAGATGTAGGCCGCCCTGGCCAGCGCCATAGCCAGGATGAGGTCGGAACCCTTCATTTCCACGGGCAGATAGATCGTCCGCTTCTTCAGGGAGAATTTATGGCAGATCCCTGGCGTGTTGGAATATTCGAAGAGCACCGGGTTCTTGTACAGGAACCGCAGCAGCGGCTTGCCCAGCTTTGTCCCCTCGATTATATCGAAAGCCCTTTCGATGGAAGGTTCGCTGGTCAGGCGCACGTCCCTGCCCCTGCCGGCGCAGGCGGTAAAAAAACAAAGGCCGGCCGCAAGGAATATTCTTTTTTTCATTGTTTAAAAAAACCTTTGCCGGGCGTCTCTTCCCGCGCCTTGCCCGCCCGTATATTATATAAACTTAAACTTCAACACTTCCCGTGAAAAATGCTAAATTAAAAGTACGGTCCGTGTGCCGGTCGTACCGATTATTTATGATCCCAACGCGTGTCGGCAGCCCTGGCGGCCACAAAAAATCAATACCTTCCGGCAGCGTGCTGGTCCTGAACCTTAATTTTTCCGTAGACAAGACCGCGCAGGTCCCCGCTTTTGAAAAGGGCCGGGTTTACCGGCTGGCGCGCACCCTAACCCTGCCGGGCGGAAAGGGCGTTAACGTGATCCGGGCCCTGCGGGAGCTGGGCGTGGCCGCGCCTGTTTCCGGTTTTGCCAGCGGCCACAACGGGCGCTGGATAGAACAGGCGCTTAAAGCCAATAAATTCGAGGCTTTCGTGGAAAAGCATTCCGCCGGCGAATCCCGTATGTGCCTTACCGTCGTGGACGGCGCCGGGGCCTCCATGGATTTCAACGAGGAAGGGCCCGCCGTGCCGCCCGGGGCGCAGCGGCGCTTCCTGGCGGCGTACCGCCGCGCGTTGCGCCCCGGGCCCGTCATCGCCGCCCTGTGCGGGCGCACGCCCGCGGGGCTGAAAAAAGGCTTTTACGCCGCCCTGGTGCGCGCCGCGGCCGCCCGCGGCTGCTTTACGGCGGTGGACGCCAGCGGCCCTGCCCTGGCCGAAGCGCTGGGCGCCGGCGCGGAAGGGATCAAAATAAACCGCGATGAGTTCGCCGAGCTTTCCGGCGCGCCTTTCTCCCCCGCCGGGTTCTATTCCTTTTTTAAGAAGCGCCAGGCCTGCGGGCTGCAGACGCTGATCGTCACCGGCGGGGCGGCCCCCGCTTACGCGGCTTCCCCTTTCGGCCTGTGGCGCATAACCCCGCCGCGCCTCGCCCGGCTTAAAAGCCCGGTGGGCGCCGGAGACTCCTTCATGGCCGGGTTCGTCTGTGGTTTCGTGCGCGGCTACGATTTCGAGCGCACGCTCCGGCTGGCCGGCGGCGCGGCGGCTTCGGACTGCCTCAGCCTGGGGGCCGGGTTTATAGACCGCGCCGAAGCGCTGGCTTTCTCGCGGAAAGTGCTGGTAAAAAAGATCAAGTCTTCATAAAGGACGCATATGCAAAATTTCAACGCCGCAGAAGAGATCCTGGCGCGGGCGGGCGCGGAAAAGCGCTCCAGCCTCAGCGAGCCCGAGGTTTACGAATTCCTGAAACTGGCCGGCCTTGAAGCCCCGCGCTTTGCCCTTTACCCCGCGGCGTCCCTGAACGCCGCCGCCGCCGCGTCCTGCGCGGCGGCCAGATTCCCCGGCGAGAAACTGGTGCTCAAGCTGGTTTCCTCGCGCACGCTGCACAAGACCGAAGCGGGCGGGGTGAAGGTCCTGGAAAAAAGCGCGCCGGCCATAGAAGCGGCCCTGAAGGCGCTGGCCGCGAAATTCCCCGAAGCCGAAGGGTTCATGGCGGTGGAGTTCCTGCCGCATTCCGCTTTCGCGCTGGGAGAGGAACTGCTGCTGGGCGCCCGCTCGGACGACGCTTTCGGCCCGGTGGTGACGCTGGGTCCCGGCGGCACCAGCGCCGAGGGCCTTACCAGATCTTTGCGGCCCGGCTTGTCCCCCTCCGTGATCCCGGTGGACCTGGCCGGCGGCAGGGCGGACTGGGAAGCTTTTCTCCGGGGCAACTGGGCGTGGCGCTATTGCTCCGGAAGCGTGCGCGGCGGCCGCCGCCTGGCCGGGGATGAAGAGATTTTAAAATGGCTGGAAGGGTTCGCCGGCATCATGCGGCATTTCCGCGACGGCGGCGCTTCCCCCTGGGCCATAGAGGAGTTCGAGATCAACCCGCTGGCCGCCGCCCACGGCCGCTTCACCGCGCTGGACGGCGTGCTGCGCTTCAGGCCGGCCCGCAAGAGCGCGCCGCGCAACCGGCCTTCCCCGCAAGGGGTGGACAGCCTGCTGCATACGCGCAGCGCCGCCGTGGTGGGCGTCAGCGAAAAGAAGATGAATATGGCCCGCATCATCCTCAACAACATGGTCAAAGCCGGCTTCCCCAAAGAACGGGCCTATATCATCAAGGAAGGCGCGACGGAGATAGACGGCGTAAAATGTTTCGCTTCCCCCGCGGCCCTGCCCGAAAAAGTGGACATGTACGTGGTGGCGGTGCCTTCGCCCGAAGTGCCGCGCGTGCTGGCCGAGGCCGGAGCTTCCGGCAAGGTCAACGGCGTGGTGCTGATCTCGGGCGGCATGGGCGAGAAGGCCGGCTCCGAGGACATGGGCAAGACCGTGGTGGATACGCTGCTGCGGGGCCGGGAGAAGAACCCGGATTTCGCGCTCAGCGGCGGCAATTCCATGGGCATCGTGCTCAACGATGTGAAGCTGAACACTTTTTTCATCCCTGAGTATAAGCTCGAGCACCCGCTGGGCGTGAATCCCTATAACGCGCGCACGGCTTTCGTCAGCCAGAGCGGCGCTTTCGTCATCTCCACGCTGAGCAAGATGCCCTGGCTGAAGCCCGCTTACAGCATAACGGTGGGCAACCAGCAGGACGTGACCGTGCCGGATTACGTGGAGCGCCTGGCCGACGAGGACGGGCTGAAGGTGATCCTGGTCTATATGGAAGGCTTCAAGCCCGGCGACGGCCTGGCGCTGGCCCGCGTTATCGCCAAGGCAAGGGCGAAAGGCAAGCAGGTCATCCTGTACAAGGCCGGCCGCACAGCCGTAGGCCAGAAGGCGGTGATGGGGCATACGGCTTCCATCGCCGGGGATTACCTGGTGACGCGCCTGATAATGGAGAAGGCCGGCGCGCTGGTGGCCGAAACTTTCGACGATTTCAACGACCTGGCGGCGCTGGCCTGTTCGTTCGCCGACTTCAGCATAAAGAACGGCAACACTTTCTTCATCTCCAACGCGGGCTTCGAAGGGGCCGGCATGGCCGACGGCGTCGCCGCCCGCATTACGGCCGACATGAGCGCGGACGTGGCCGCGGAGATGGACAAGACGCTGAAGGAATTCAGGCTGGATTCTATCGTCGACGCGAAGAACCCGCTGGATATCACGCCGATGGCCCCGGACGCCGCGATTGGCGGGGTCGTAAAAACGGCGCTCGCCTCCGATGAGTTTTCCGGCGCGCTGGTCTCCATGATCCCGCTGACCGTGATGATGAACACGCTGCCCAAGGGCGGGGCCTGGCCGGACGATTTCGAGCGATCTTTTGTAAAGGAAGCGGCCGAGGCCGCGAGAGCCGTACGCAAGCCGCTTATTTTCTGCGTGGCCTGCGGCTCTAAGTTCGAGCCCTACTGCGCCTACGCGCAGGCTTTGGGGCTGCCGGTTTTCCGCTCCGCCGACAGGGCGGTGAAAGTTTACGGTATCTACCTGGACTATGTGCTGGGGAAGGCGGCCTGAGGTCAGGCCGCCGAGCGCAGTATTTTCTCTATTTCAGAGGGCGTGCAGGCTATTCCCTGCGCTGAGGCGGCGGCCCCGGCGTGCCGGGCGATCGCGGGGATCTCTTTGACGGAGACTCCCGCCTGGCGCAGCCGCGAGGGCGCGCCGAAGCCGGCGAAAAGTTTTTCAAAGCCTTTGATGGCCAGCAGGGCCGCCTGCTTGTCCGTAGTTCCCCCCGTCCCTAAAACTTTCCTGCCGAAGGCGGCCAGGCGCGCCGGGCCCAGCTGCCCGAGCTGCTGCCTGAAACAGCCGGGCATTATTATCGCCAGGCCGGCGCCGTGCGGCACATCGCACAGGGCGCTCAGGGAATGCTCTATAGCGTGGTAAAGAAATTGCGGCTCTTTGTAGCCGCAGAGGCACAGGCCGTTAGCCGCCAGCGCCGCGGCCCACATCATGGCCGCCCTCGCATTGTGATCGGACGGATCGCGCAGTATCCTGCGGGTGGAAGAAATTATCGAGCGGGCCAGGCCTTCCACCAGTTCGTCGGTGACCCGCGCGTCGGGAGTTGCGGCCGTGAAATACCCTTCCAGCAGGTGGCTGAGCGCGTCCACCGCGCCGTAAGCCGACTGCAGCGCCGGCAGCTGCGCCGTGGTGCCGGGATCTAAGATGGCGGTTTTGGGAAAGCAGGCGTCGGAGTGGGCCGCCAGTTTCTGCCGGGCGGCCGGGTTGGTTATCACGAAGCCGGAGTTCATCTCGGAACCGGACGCCGGCAGGGTGGGGATGGCGATCACCGGCAGGCTTTGCGCAGGTTCGGCCTTGCCCGAGAAAAGATCCCAGGCGTCGCCGCCGTACTTTACTCCCGCCGCGATGGCTTTGGCCTCGTCGAGGACCGAGCCGCCGCCCGCGGCTACTACGACCGTGCATTTTCCCAGCCTGGCCTTTCGTATGCCGGCGCGCACGTGGGTGATCACTGGGTTGGGTTTTACGCCTTTGTGCTCTATGAACGCGACCCCCGCGGCCCTAAGGCTTTGGGTTATCGCGGCGTAGACGCCGTTCCTTTTAAGGCTGCCGCGGCCGTAGACGAACAGGGCTTTTTTTCCGTAAACAGAGGCGGCCCCGCCTGTTTGCGAGACCGTCCCCCCGCCGGAAATTATCCGGACGGGGTTGTAGTATGTGAAATTGTCCACGCTATTTCTTTCTGGCGGCGTCCACGAAGACGCCGCGCGGCGCGGCCACGCTCTTCTGCGAAGGCTGGCTCTTGACGCAGCCGCTGATGAAAGCGCGGGCGAGCGTCAGGTCGTCGGGAAAGCCGAGGGAGATCGCCACGTCCTTGCCCTTCTTGAAATTCACGTGGTCTTTCTTCACCAGGTTCTTAGAGTTGAGCTTGCCGGTATAGTCGTTGTACATGATCTCGACGTGGCAGTCCATATAATCGCGGTACTTGCTGGTCAGCCACATGCGGCTCTCGTCGAGCTGGGCTTCGAACTCCTTGCTCTCCACGAATTCCATCCTGTCGCGGAAATCCTCGTGCAGGTTGAGGTAGACTTCCGGGTCGCAGTAATTGCGGTCCGGCTTGAAAGTGACGTATTCCTGCTTCTTCATGGCCTTGGCTATCTTGGCGCCTACTTTGCCGCCGGTGGAGTTAACGTAGTCTTCCTGCTGCTCGTCCTGGTCGTTGGCGCCGCTGAGCACGTGCGAGCCCGCGCTCTCTATGTTGCCCACCAGCCAGGCGCGCAGGCCGCCCTGCACATAGCCGTAAAGCATGATACCCTGGAAATGGTACCAGGCGCCGTACTTGTCGCCCTTGCCGTTGTAGAAGTTGGAGATCTGGGCCAGCTTGCGGGTTACGGCCAGCTGGTCGCGCTGCGGGTGGCGCCAGTTGTCGGAGAGTACGTTGAGGTTGGTCAGTAGGGTGAGGTAGAACTCGCCCTTGTTAAGGCGGTAGCTGGCGCGGAACAGCTCGTCCATGGTTACGCTCATGTCGGGGCGGGAAAGGATATACGCGATGAGGGCTTCTTCCTGGCCGGTCTTGAAATGGCGGGAAGTTACGCCCGAGGCCAGCGCCACCAGAAGTTTTGAGAAACCCAGCGGGATCACTTCGCCGTGCTTCTTGCTGTATTCCATGAATTCCGGGCTCCAGGTATGCGGCGTGCCGAGCTGCGGGGTTATGCCGTTGGCCGATTCCTCTTTCATGATCTGCAGCAGCATCTTGATCATCTCGTTGACCTTGAAAGGATTGACGCGGCCGTCCATGGTGAGCTTCGAATTGCGCAGCTGCACCAGCATGCGCTCTTTCTCTTCCTGGGGGATGTTCTGGGCCATTATTTCCGCTTCGGTGGGCATATGCGGCTGCAGGGCGGGGTCGTTGGGGATCACGGGGTTGGTGTCGGAGTAAGTGCCGCCGTTGACGGCGCCGCCGTCGTGGATGGCGCCTATCAGGATATTGAGCAGGGTCTTGGCTATGCCCTTGGTATAAACGGTCAGCGCCACGTCGCTCTGCAGGTCGTGCACGGCGTAGGCCGCCTGGCGGTACTTGCGTGCGAATTCCAGGGTGTTCTCCATGCCTGGGATATCTATGGTGCCGCCGATGACGTTGATCTTTTCTCCCTGGCCGCTGCGGCGGGGCATGAGCAGGGGATCGTAGGAATCCGGGGCCAGGTAATAGTTCCCCTGGTTGGCGGCCTTGATCTTCGCGACGGGGGCGGCCTTAAGGTCCGCCATGTTCAGCGCTTTAAATTCAGCCGCGCCCGCGTATTGCGCGATGAGGCAGGCTGCAAGGGTGAGAAATATTTTTTTCATGGTTTTTATCCGGTGCACAACGCTATTTACTATAATCTAACAGGCGGAACCGCGTTTGTCAAGGTTAAGAAAGACCCGCCCGGCCGGGTCTTTGGGCCCAGGTCCTTCAGCCCGGCTGCCGAAGCTTGAACCAATGAACGAGAATTTAACGATACTGCATGTTACCGAAGCCTTCGGCTGGTCCGGCGGCGCCGCGCAAGCCCTGTATCTTGCGCGCGAGCTGCGCGCCCGGGGCTGCCTGAACATTTTCGCCTGCCCAGCCGACGGCGACCTGGGGAAAAAGGCGGCGGCGGACGGCTTCGAGGTCGTGCCTTTCCGGCCCCGGCGCGACTATGACCTGCCCGCGGCCTTCGCGCTGGCCCGCCTGATCGACGCGCGCAGGCCGGACGTGCTGCACGCGCACCATCCCAAGGGGCACGCCATGTGCCTGCTAGCCAAATTCCTGGCGGGACATAAGCCGGTCTTTTTGTTCACGCGGCGTGTTTCGCATCCTATCGTAACCGGGTTCTTCGCCCGGCTCAAGTATACCAGCCGGCTCATAGACGGGGTTATCGCCGTAGCGGACTCGGTGCGCGGCCTGCTGACGGCATACGGCGTGCGCCCGGAGCGCGTGCGCACTATTTACAGCGGCACGGACACCGCCCGGTTCTTCCCCCGCCCGCCTGATCCCTTTATAACGCTGGAGCTGCGGCTGCCTCCCGGCGTGCCGGTGGTGATGCTGGTGGGAAATTACAGCGAACACAAAGGGCAGCACGTGCTGCTTAAAGCCGCCCGGCTGCTTTACGCGCGCGGCCTGGACTTTATGCTGGCTTTCGCCGGGCGCAACACCGATTCCCCTGCGTTCAAAGCTCTTTATGAAGCCGAAGGGTTGCCGGTGGAAAAGGCGCGCTTCCTGGGCCTGCGCAACGACGTGGAAGGCCTGCTGAGCGTGGCCGCGGTCAGCGTGAACGCCGCGGTAAAAGGCGAAGCGCTGAGCGGCAGCATCCGGGAATCCCTGGCCATGGGCGTGCCGGCGGTGGCCAGCGACATTTCCGGCAATTCCGAAATAGTGAAGGACGGCGTCAGCGGCCTGCTGTTCCCCCCCGGCGACGCCGCCGCCCTGGCCGACCGCCTGGAAACCGTGCTGCGCGACCCGGGCCTGCGCGCGAAGTTCTCCGACAGTTCCGTGGGCGCCGTGCGCGCCGGCTTCACCACCGCCATAATGGGCGAGCGCACCCTGGCGTATTACCGCGAACTGCTGGCGGAAAAGAACTGACCCGGCATTGCGCGGCGGCCGGTTATCGGTTAAACTATATATGTCCGAAGGAGACCCAGTGATAGACCCGACACCACAGCCCAGGCTTCTGCTTACCAGCGTTATGCGGCCTCTCGGTCCCGCCCACGGCGACGCCGAGAGCGTGGGCTACGAATTGCTGCACGCGCAGGTGACCCGCGCGCAGGGCATGTTCAGCCCGCGCGCCGTGCACCGCCAGTTCTCGCTGGACTACCTGGCCGAAAATCTCGAGAATCCCACCGTGGTGCTGCATTACCCTTCCCGCCGCGAACTGATAAAGGAACTGCGCAAGGGTTACGATTACGTGGGCATTTCCTTCATAATGGTGACCTATCACCGCATGAAGGAGCTTTCCCGCCTGGTCCGCAAATACGCCCCCGACGCAAAAATAATCCTGGGCGGTTTCGGCACCGTGCTGCCCGACGAAGCCCTTGCTCCTTTCGGGGACCATATCTGCCGCGGCGAAGGCGTGGCCTTCCTGCGCGGGCTGTTCGGCCAGCCGCCGCTGGCCAGGCACAGGCACCCTTTCGTGGAAAGCCACATGCAGATCTTCTCCAAGACGGTTTCCTATACCGGCATGATCTTCGCCGGGCTGGGCTGCCCCAACGGCTGCGATTTCTGCTCCACCTCGCATTTCTTCAAGCGCCAGCACCTGCGCCTGCTGGAGACCGGTGCGCAGATCTACGACGTGGTGCAGCGCCACGTGAAGGTGAACCCCGACGCGCAGTTCACCATTCTCGATGAGGAATTCCTGCTGGACCGCCCGCGCGCGCTGCAGTTCCGCGACCTGGTGGTGGCCGGCGGCAGGCCGCTGTCCATCTTCGTTTTCGCCAGCATCAAGGCCCTGAGTCTTTACGCGCCCGAAGAACTGCTGGAGATGGGCGTCGACGGCGTCTGGATCGGCTACGAGGGCGAGCGCTCCGGCTACGACAAGCGCGCCGGGAAATCGGCGGAGGAGATCTTCAAGGGGCTCAAGGATAACGGCATCATGATCCTGGCCTCGATGATAGTGGGCTTCGACTACCAGACGCCGGAAATAATCAGGGCGGAGCATAAGAAGCTGATGTCCATGCGCCCGGACCTGTGCCAGTTCATGATCTACAATCCCAATCCCGGGACCCCCCTTTACGACAAGGTGAAGGCCGGCGGCCTGCTGCGCCAGGAATACGCGGCCAACCCCGCCCGCTACTGGCGCTGGGCCAGCGGTTTTAAATCCCTGCTGGAGCATCCGCGCATGACCGCGGCTGAGATCGAGGGCGCGCAGCAGTATTGCTTTAAGACCGATTTCCGGCAGCTGGGGCCCTCCATCTACCGCGTGGTGGAGACGATGCTTACCGGCTACCTCAAACACAAGGATTCAGCCAACGCTTTCCTGCGCGCCAAGGCGCGGCGCTACGCGGCCGAGCTGCGCAAGGGCTACCCTGTGTTCCTGGCCGGGGAATTGTTCGGCCCGACGCTGCATACCCGCGCGCTGGTCTACCGCCTCAAGAAAAAAGTGTACGCCGCGCTGGGGCGGCCTTCCTTCACGGACAGCCTGCTTTCGGCCGGCGCGGTGCTGGCCGCGCTGTGGACTTCCTTCAAGCTGCGTTTTAATTTGTTCCAGGACCCGGGGCTGACGCGCAGCGCCTGGCGCCTGCCGCCGGTCAAGTTCAGCCGCGAGTGGCTGCAGCAGCGCATAGCCGCCTATAACGTGCCGCAGAAGCTGTCGGTGCTGGTGGAAGAATACGGCGGGCGCAAAGAATTGCTGAGGGTGCGCTTCGAGGGCGCGCTGGACCGCTGCCAGGGCGAGAAACTGGCCGAGGAATTGCGCGCCTACCTGAAGGCCACCAAGGGCAAGCTGGTGCTGGATCTGGAGCGGATGAAGGCCATGGAGAAAGACGCGGCCGCCGCGCTGAGCCAGCGGCTCGACGATTACCGCTCCCGGGTAAGGGTTTCCCTGCCCCGGCACGCCACTTCCCACGCGGCGCAGTTCCTGTTCATGGCCGAAATGTTCAAGCACTACAAGTGCTGACAATCCGGTGACATAATACTCAATTCCCGGCGGCGGATATCGGTATTATGTCACCGGATTAATACTGTTAGAACTTACCCGCCAGCAGTTCTTTTCTTTTTCTTTTTGGGAAGTGTTCGATGGCGTAGCGCAGGGCCGTGCGCGGCAGGCGCGCATAGTTTTCGCGCAGGAAATCCAGCAGGATCGTTCTGGAACACCGCTTTCCTGTCTCCCTCAGCATCCAGCCCACGGCTTTGTGCATCAGGTCGTGTTCGTCGTCGAGAAGTTTCCGCGCCAGCTCCAGCGCCGTGGCGCTTTCGCCGTTCTTGATGAAAGTGAAACAGGCCAGAATAGCGATGCGGCGTTCCCACAGCATTTCCGACTTCGCAAGTGTGAACAGCGGCCGTCTGCTTTTATCGTTCAGCCAGCCGCCCACTATCTGCGGCGCGCTCAGGTCCACTAGGTCCCAGTTGTTGATGCGGCGCGTATTGGCCAGGTAGAGCCGGTAAATCTTTTCCCTGTCTTTTCCCCCGCCCAGCCTGAAATTCTCCACCAGCATCAGCAGCGCGCAAAGCCGTTCTTCATGGTTGGGCGAGGCCAGCAGCTTTTCAATATCGCGCGCCGGCAGGTGTTTGTATTTTTTAGCCAGCAGCCGGGTTTGCGGCACCGTGAGCCCCAGGAATTTGTCGCCTTCGGCGTATTGGCCTTTGCCGGTCTTGAAAAAACGCATCAGCAGCGCCGCTTTTTGCGGGTTGGCTGCCTGCCGGAACTCGGTTTGAAGCGCCGCTACAGTCATATAAGCTTCCCCTGCAGCAGCCAGGCCAGGCCCAGGAAGGAAAGAAAACCTACTATGTCGGTGATTGTGGTCAGCAGTATGCCCGAGGAATGCGCGGGGTCGAACCCCAGGCGCTTCATCAGCACCGGGACCAGCGCGCCCGCCGTGCCGGCGGTGAGCATGGTTATGGTCATGGCCAGGCCGGCTACGAGGCCCAGCCAGGCGCTGCCCTTCCACAGCCAGGCGGCGGCCGCGGTTATCAGGCCGGTTACGGCGCCGTTGGCCAGCCCCACCCAGATTTCGGTCCTTACCAGCTGCCAGGCGTTATGCGGCGCTATCTCGCGCATCAGCATGCCGCGTATTACCACCGTCAGCGCCTGCGTGCCGGTATTGCCGCCCTGCCCGGCGATGATGGGCAGGAAGACGGCCAGCACCGCTACCTTGGCGATAAGGTCCTCGAACAGCGCCACCATTGCGCCGGCCAGGAAGGCGGTGGCCAGGTTGATGGTCAGCCAGGGCAGGCGGCGGGTGATCTTGAACCAGACGGGAGAGAACACCCTTTCCTCGGCGCTGGCGCCGAAGAGGAGCTGGAAGTCCTCGGTGGCTTCCTCCTCGGTGGAGGCGATGATGTTCCTGGTGTCCACGATGCCGATGAGCCGGCCGGTTTCATTGGTGACGGGCATGGCCAGATAATGTTTGCGCGCCGCCATGGCCACCAGCTCTTCCCGGTCCATGAAAGGAGAAATTTTAACCACATCCCGGATCATTATCTCGCCTATGGGGACGTCGGGCGAGGCCAGCAGCAGGTCGCGCATGTTGAGCACGCCCAGCAGCGCGCTGGCGGAATCCACCACGTAGCAGTAGGTGGAGGCGGGCAACTGGCGCTTCGCCATCTGGCGCAGCCGGAGTATTACCTCGCGCACCTTCAGCTCGGCGCGGAAGGCCAGGAAATCGGTGTGCATCATGCGGCCGGCGCTGTCGCGCGGATAGGCCAGTATTTCCGCCATGTCCTTGGAAAAATCCTGGTCGAGCAGGGGGATCACGGCCATCGAAAAATCCTGGCTGAGCCTGCGGAAGATGTCGGCGGCGTGGTATTTTCCCGTCCTGAAAAGGATGCCGGCCGCGGCCGGCGGGGTAAGGCTTTCCAGCAGGCGGGCCGCCGTCAGCGGGTTGAGGTTCTCCACGCACTGCGCCGCCACCGAAGGCGGCAGGTCCTTTATCACCAGGCCGGCGTTGCGGGGGTCCAGGGTCTCCAGCGCCTGGGCGGCCTTTACCGGGTCGCCCTGTATGAATTTTTTTACCAGCTCTACCGCGGCTTCTCTTTTTTTCATGGTTGCTTCAGGCCGACGCGCGCCGCAGGCGGTCCATAATGGCCCGGCCCAGGCCGTGAGGCGGCACTTTTTCCGCGTATATTATTTTCGCTCCCGAGTTCTCGAGCCGGTGCAGTGCGCTGAAAAGCCCGGCCGCCGCTTCGCGCAGGTCCCCCCGGCAGGAAAGTGTTTCCACGGCGCGGAATTTCCCCGCCGGTGCGTCCGAGAACGCCAGGTAGGCGGCAGACCGGCCCGCGTTGACCGCCTGTCCCGGCGATATGATCTTAAGCCGGACTGCCGGGGCATAATGCTTTTTCAGGCAGCCTGGGGCCGCCGGGGCGTTGCTGTCCGGGCTTCGGGCTAAAGAAGTCCTGCCGGAGACCTTCTCTAGTTCTTCGAGCGGCAGCCCTCCCGGGCGCAACAGCACCGGGTGGCCTTTGCAGAATGTGACGATGGTGGATTCCACGCCTATGGCGGTTTTGCCGCCGTCTAAAATCATGTCCGGCCCCGAGGCCAGCTGTTTCTTAACGTGGGCCGCTGTGGTAGGGCTGAGGCGGCCGAACTTGTTGGCGCTGGGCGCTGCTATGGGGCGGCCTGCGGCCTTTATGAGGGCCAGCGCGGCCGGGTTCGCCGGCACGCGCACCGCCACGGTGGCGAGGCCAGCGGTTACAATGTCGGGCACCGCCGCGCTTTTGGGCAGCACCAGGGTCAGGGGCCCGGGCCAGAATTTTTTCATCAGGCGCAGCGCCGGGGCTGGCACGCGCCTGAAAAGGCGCAGCGCCTGCTTCAGCGAGGCGGCGTGCAGGATCAGCGGGTCGAAGCGCGGGCGGCCCTTAATTTCAAAGATGCGCGCGCAGGCTGCCGGGTTAAAACCGTCCGCGCCCAGGCCGTAGACTGTTTCCGTCGGAAAAGCAACGGTCCCCCCGGCCTTTATCAGGGCGGCGGCGATCTTAATATTTTGGGGCGAGGATTTCAGGAGTTTCATAAAATAAACCGCCCGCCGCATGCGGCGGGCAGAATAATTTTAGCAATTTAAAACCGCGCGGGCTTCCGGCTCCCGTTCCCGGCGGCGGGTCAATGCGCTTTCCGGTTTTCTTTCAGCAGGGTGACGTCGGTGAAGGCGCATTGGGCGCGTTTGAAATTCCCGCCGCTGTCCTTTACTATGCGCCCGGTGAATACGGTTGTGCGTTCCTTCCCGGCTCTGGTAAGTACGGACAGCGCAGCATCTTCCGCGTCTCCTTTTTTTACCAGGGCGGCGAAGATCTTCTTGAATTCGGCCTTGCTCTCTTCCCCCATGTAGTCCCCCGCCCAGCGCCCTTCCACTTCGCCGGCGGCATATCCGAAAGTCTTGAGCCAGGTTTTGTTGGCCTCCGTAATGCGGCCCTCGGCGTCCAGGACCAGGTAGGGGACAGGCGCGAAAGTGAACAGCTCTTCGTATTTCTTCCGTTCGGCTTCGGCGGTGTGTTTTGCAAGCTTCAACTCTTTGACTATTTCCACTTTTTCCAACGCTTTGGAAGTCGCGGGCAGCAGGTTCTTCAGGAAATAGGAGTCTTTCACCAGGTAATCCTGGGCGCCGGCTTTCATGGTTTCAACCACCACGCTTTCGTCGCCGCGGCCGGTCACTATCAGGAAAGGCGGCAGTTCAATGCCTTTCTTCCTGAGCTTTTCCAGCAGTTCAACGGCGTTGGAGCCGGGCAGGGAGTAGTCCAGCAGCATCAGTTCCGGCAGCGATTTTTTCAGCGCCTCGACCGTTTCCTCCACGGTGTAGGCGCGGCGGATCTCCTTGCCCAGCGGTTCCAGGCTCTGGGCTTCCAGTTCGCTGGTGCCGCGGTCGTCTTCAACTATCAGGATGTAGCCGCCGTTCTTATTGTTTTTGCCAGGCATAAAATAAACCCCGTTGCTTATGACCCCTGTTCTCAACGCCGGAACCCGCGGTACAGGCAGCAAAATACAACCTGCCCTGCCGCTGCGTGTTCACGCCAGCCAAGATTTGCGTTGTGGTATAAGTAGAAGACCCGGCCCCCAAGCCGCTTCCCGTATTAGTTCCGCGCCTACCCCGGCACGGAAGTTACTACTTTCCCTTAAAAATATCTTACTAATTGTCGCGGCGGTTTTCCACTATTATTTTTTAGCAAAAACCTGTACGCAGCAGCCGTGTTTCTGACAAGTTTTTGCGTTATTTTGTATACTCTTATAGTAGCGTCGTTCACAATCCCCGCCAGGGGCTTGGATGGAGAGGTGGCCGAGTGGTTGAAGGCACCGGTTTGCTAAACCGGCATACGGGGTAAACCCGTATCAAGGGTTCGAATCCCTTCCTCTCCGAACTTTTTGACTTTTTAAAAATTCTGCCGAAAAATCAAAATTTTCTGCGCGCGCAGAATTAAAATTAAATATAAAATCCCAAGGTTTTTTGAACTCGACGGAAAGCCGCCGCCTGCCTATACGGAAGTTCGAACCGATCTTTTTCAACTTTTCCCTGTTTTCCTCCGCTTTTCCTCTCTCCGCCAGTTCCCCGACGTGAACCGCCTCGCGGTATAGCTCTATCTCCGGTTCGAACCGATTTGCTCCCTGCCGGGCAAAAGCTGCGAGTTTGTTTTCAATTTCCTTTTTCTCATTGACCAATTGGGCTTTCTTGCTGGCGTACTCGGCCTGCGTGAGATGGCCTTGCAGTACCAGATCCAGTAACTTGCCCAATTGGTCTGTAAGGATAAACAAGTTATCTCGCAACTTTTGCCGGGCACTATCCCCGGCCTGGGCCAATGCGGCTCGTTCCTTCTCCGCCATCAGGATGAGCCCATTGGCCAGGGCCGGGGGTAAGGAAACATTTTTTAGTTCACCTTTTATCTGTTCAGTTATGACTTCCTCACGGACAAAGTGCTCGTCGCACGGCCCTTTGCGCTTGGTACAGCGCAAATAATTGTGGCTCTTTTGTGTTTCCGTCGTGATGAAGCAACCACAAGTGGCACAATGGAACACTCCTCTGTATGTGTAGGGCTTAAGCTTAGGGCTCTTGGGTTTACTCTTGCGAAGCATGACCGCTTGGCATGTATCGTAAAGGGCTTTGGTAATGATGGGTTCGTGCTTGCCCTCGTAAATCTCGCCCTTATAGCGTATAAGACCGTAATAGACGGGGTTCTTGAGCATATACTGGTAGTTGCCTACTGAAAGGGCGGTATGCCGCCCTTTCAGGCCAACGCCGTTCATTATACGCCTGACTTCAGCCAGCGGGTAATCGCCGGTGGCGTAAAGTTCAAAGGTCTTGCGGATAAAGACCGCCCGGTCTTTATCCGGATAGATCGTGCGAGTGTTCTTGTCGTTGATGTAGCCGAGTGGGGCACAACACGGCCAGATGCCGTTGCGGAGTTTTTGGCGAAAGCCGCGTCTAATGTTTTCTGAAAGGTTATCTACGTAGTATTTGGATTGGCCGAACGCGATAGACAGCATGAACTTGCCCTGCGGCGTGGGGTCAAACCAAAAAGTCGGAAACTTTAAGGCGGTTATCTTGGCGATATCGACAAGATATATCAGCCTGCCGCCGTCAATGCTATTCCTCGCGAGGCGGTCAGGATGCCAGGCGATTATGCCCTGCGCCTTGCCGCCCTCGATAGAGGCGATCATGTCATTGAAGATTTCTCGGCCCGGTTCCTTGGCGGTCTTGCTCTCGATGAACTCGCGGGCAATTATGAGCCCTTCCTTTTTGGCGTACTCGCGCAGTTCAGCAAGCTGCGCCTCGATGGACAGGATTTGACGGTCCGGCTCGTCTGTGGACTTTCTGGCGTAAAGGAAATACCGCATATCAAGGTTCTGCATACCTTACCTCCGTGCTCTTAATGCAGGTTTGGCCCAGCAGGGCGAAACCTGCATTAAGTGCTATTCTGCCACTCTCCGCCGAGCGTAAGGCCGGCTTTGCTGAAAGCTAAGCTGGCCTTACGTGCGGCGCATAAAGAGGAGATCGGTTCGGGAAACGCGCCAGCGTTTCCTCAGGGCGCCAGCCCTGAAACTTCCGTAGGGGCAAGCGGCGGCTTTCCGTCGATTTCAAAAAACCTTGGGATTTATTATTAAATTTTAATTCTGCGCGCGCAGAAAATTTTGATTTTTCGGCAGAATTTTTAAAAAGTCAAAAAGTTCGGAGTCTTCAGGACAAAGTTCGACACTACTTTGCCTCACATCCCGCGGATTCTTTATAAGTACCGCTCCCCTGTCGTCTTTCGAAGCGGTAGGCCGATCTTATCCGCGAGATGTCGCACGGCCGGCCACTTCGCGGCCGTCCATGCTTGCCGCTAAGTAGGAGGTTCGCAGGGCGGCGGCACTTACGCGCCTTGCACCTGCTCCCAAGGAGGTCTGCATCTTACAACAACCTCCTTTTGCGCGGCCGGCCGGCCCAATAAACGTGGGCCTTGGCACGGCCGCTCCCGTCCGCCTTCGGCGTCCGTACTCCGCAGAATTTATTCCCCGCGCGCATAAATCTTCGCTGTTGTAAAACGCTGTCTACCAATCAATTGCTGATCACCCTCGTCTCATGGAATATCCATAAACACCAATACGGCTCATATTATACATAATATGAGCCGTATGTGCGCTTTTAAATAACCAATGAGCCTTGAGAACTTTGGTTGCTACCCGACTATCTGTATCAACTTGGTGAAGGCAAACACTTCCGGTTTTCTTGGGCCACCGGCCTTTATCGTTTTAATGATTCCGTCCCGTTTCAATGCGCTCAATAATCGAAGCGCACTAGGCTTGGGAATGCCAGAAGTTTTAATAAAGCCCGCGGAATTAAATATTGGACGCGCGAAGATCGCATCCAGTACCCTAATCGCATGCTGCGAATGCGTAACACTAACTACACGGTCCTTCTTAGTATTATAAAGCCCCAGGATGGCCTTAGCCTTCGTGCTATTGGTCTTGGCCTGAGCCAGCACCGCCTTTAGGAAGAACTCTATCCAATCGTCCCACTTCCCTTCGTCAGAAATTGCCCGGAGCCGAACATAATACTCGGCGTGGTTATCTTCTAAGTACTCGCTTATATAGAACATCGGGGAATTTAAAACCGATTTCTCAAAAAGGAAAAGCGGGATCAGCAGGCGGCCTATTCGACCGTTACCATCCAGGAATGGATGGATTATCTCGAATTGTGCGTGGAGCACAGCAAGCTGCACAAGACGGTCTTTCTCATCTTCGTGGAAGTATTTTTCAAAGTTAGATAGTGCGTCCATCAATCGCGCCGGTGCTGGCGGCACAAAAAGCGCTTTCTCTATTGAATCCCCGGCCTTGCCAATATAGTTCTGTGTCGTCCGAAAATGTCCGCGATACTTATCTTTCCCGCGCACGCTGTCCAGCAATATGGCGTGCATCTCTTTTATCAGATTAAGCGTTAGAGGTTTTTTATTGAGCCATTGTACGGCAAAGCGCATAGCCTTGCGGTAATTAATGATTTCCTGTATGTCATCGTACTTTTCAGTCTCAAGGTTGGGGGCGGCCTCATATTCCAGCACTTCCTCCAGCGATGCTTGTGTGCCTTCAATTTTAGAGGAGAGGACGGCTTCGCGCGTGGTTAAAGGGGAAAGCAATATCTCAGGGTTACGTATTCCTTGCAATATCCCGTCATAGCGCGCGATTTCAGCGTTTGCCTGGCCGATAAGAGAAACAAAGCGGATCCAGTCGATAGAATTTAATGGCAGATTCTGCGGAACAAAAGAGTGTTTCATTTTTACGATAAATCTTTACTGTTTCTCAAGACGCTGAAGCGCAGCAAGCGCCGGGGCAATAGCTTCCCGGGAAACAATTACTTGTGATTTACAGATTGAGCGAACTCGGTCAAACTCCGCCCTAACTAATGCGGAACGACTAGCATCCGCAAGCATATGCCGCATTAAGGCTAATTGTTCATCGATATCCCTCAGTGTAGACCGCGCATGGTCAATCATTTTGCACACTTGAATAGAGTCAAGAGACTCATATTTTTTAAGTGAAGTGGAGTCTAACAGGAATAAATCTACTGCAAAAAGCGGTAAATACTCGCTATTATTTAAATTGGTATCTAAATCCTTTAAAAATATTGTGTTTTTTTCGAGAACTTCTTTAAGCGCTATTATAAGCTGCAACCGCTCCTGTTTGTTTTGTTTGTTTTTAATAAACCGATCAATCCATATACCGGTAGGGATTGCTAACCCTGCGCCGATAAATGTTGTTAGAAGTTGCTGCCAGAAAGATATATCAAAAAAACAAGTGCACACGTTATCAAGCATGAGTTTACAGGTCTAGTTCAGAATTTTAAAAAATTTTTTAAATTCCGGCCCAATCCAATCAGACGGAACCAGTTCATAAAACTTTAGAATGATTCGACGCATCTCATTGGTCACAATGCTAATAGGCCATTTAGGTCCTACTGAACCGTAATTCACACGCACATATGTTAAATGCGCGACTTCTTTGCCAATACGCTTTGCAAGGGCAATTAAGGTTTGAGATTTGTCTGGCCGATTAGTCCGCCATTTCGAGTCATTATCAAAAAAGTCTTCCGCAATTACATCGTCTGGCCGCGGGCAGTACTTGGAATCTGTCGGTGAATAAAAAAAACTCAAAAGGTTACGGGCATGAATTCCCCAAGATTCAAAAAAAGCGTTTCGTTTCTCATTCTCCTCCTCCTGCCGCGCAAATTCGCAGGTCCTCTGAAGC
>DAOPZW010000022.1:0-24877 GCA_035353595.1 Elusimicrobiales bacterium
TGGCACAAATCGCTCAAGCAGGATGAGTACGTAGCCTATCAGGCCGGCAGCACGCTGACGTTCCAGTTCTAGCAGCAAAACGCCGGAAGAAGATCCTATACGGCGGCGGAGCGCAGGGTACCGGCTACCGGGATTTCACAGCGGACCGGCCGTTCTTGCCGGGGGCAGGCGAACAGGGGGGTTCAATGGGTTTCAACTTCAGTAAAGCCTGTAAATATTTATTGAACGCGCTGCTGCCGCGCACCTGCCCTTTCTGCGCCGCTGACCTGCCTTACCTGGACCCCGGCCCGCTCTGCCGGCCCTGTACGGCGCGCCTGGAACCGCTGCCGGAACTGCACTGTAAAAAATGCGGCCTGCCTCTCAAAGCCGGCGGCGCGGCCTGCTATGACTGCCGGGGCGCCGGCCCGCGGGCCCTGGACGCCGCGCGCTCGGCTCTGGTCTTCAACCCGCAGCTGCGCAGCCTGCTGCACGCTTTCAAATACGGCGACCGCGACGACCTGGCGGGTTTCTTTGCCGGCGAGATGGGCGCCGCCCTGGACAGGTTCGAGGTCCTGGAAGGGCACGCTTTCGTCCTGGACGTGCCGCTGCACCCGTCGAAGTTTAAGGCGCGCGGCTATAACCAGGCGGAGCTGCTGGCGCGCGGGCTTGCCGCGAACAAGGGCTTGTTTTATCTCGAAGGAACGGCCGCCAGGGTAAAGAACACGCCCAGCCAGACCTCGCTGTCGAAGGCGGAGCGCAGGAAGAACATGGACGGGGCTTTCAAGATCCTGAAGCCGGAACTGGTGAAGGGCCGCCGCCTGCTGCTGGTGGACGACGTGGCCACCACGCTCGCCACGCTGGAATCCCTGGCGGCCGAATTGAAGGCCGCCGGCGCGAAGTCCGTTGCGGCCTACACGCTGGCGAGGGAACCCTAACGAAAGAGGGGCAGGGGCGGGCCCTTCCGGTCGCTCCGGGAACGGGTTTTTGGGGAAGAAGGCCGGGGTCTTCCGCCGGCTGCGGAACTCGCGCAAAAGACAAAGCTTTTGCGCTCAAACATTCCTCGCCGTTCCGGAGGAATGCGCTCCAGACCCCGGCCTTAAAACCCTAAAAGGAGCGACCGGAAGGACCCGCCCCTGCCCCTCCGCCTTAATGCTATTAAAACAAGAAGCCCTGGCTGTTATGCCAGGGCTTTTTGGTTTTCCCGTTCGGGCTTTTTAAAATTCCACGTCGAAGATATAGGAGGAGTACGGGGGGATCTCTTTCAGGCGCAGGCCGCCGGCGAGCTCTTCGGCCTTGAAGGAGAAGAAGCGGTCGGAGAGCTCCTCGAACAGGGCGGTGGTTTCACCTTCGCTCTTGATGGAAACATTTATCACGCCGCTGGCGGGCTGGGCCGAATAGTTCACGGCCACCACTTTCAGCGTGCGCCGCTGGGCCCAGGACCAGGCCAGGATATTCGCGTTAGTTTTATTTTCCTGGTCGCACTGGCGTACTTCCAGCAGCGCCCATTCCCCGCCGTGAAAAGCCGGGTGGTCGGTGATCTTAAGCAGTTTTATATAGAACTTTTTAACCTCGGGGTCGGATACGCGCTCATACAGTTCTTTGAGCTGCAGCGGAGGGCGCACCTTGACCCCGTCCAACTGGTTGTCGTTGTAGAACCGCAGGCCTTTTATGGTCGACACGATAACGCCGGCCGCCAGCGCCTTCTGTTTGCCGAAAACTACCAGCGAGGGCTGCTCGTCGTGATTTTCGATGAAGCGCGCAGAATGTTTCTGGTAAAGCTTCTCCGCGCGCAGGTGGCCGCGCACTTCCTGCGGCCCCTGGAAGCGCAGGCGGTCGTAGGTGCCCTTGTCGTAGGTATAATCAAAGCCGATCTGCTGCACGCGCCATTCCAGGCCCCAGTAGACCTCGGCCAGAAAAACGAAAGCGGGATACTTTTCTTTGACGGCGCGGATGGCGTGTTCCCAGAACTCTTCCTGCGGGCGCTTGAACGGGGTCTTGTTCAGCAGCCAGCCCCAGGTCGTCTCATGGATCTCGTTCAAGGTCAGCATCACCATGTCGCAGCGCACGCCGTCGGCCATATCCGCGATGCGCAGCAGCACTTCAAGCATGCGCGCCC
Organism: Elusimicrobiales bacterium; assembly: GCA_035353595.1. Classification (GTDB taxonomy): domain Bacteria; phylum Elusimicrobiota; class Elusimicrobia; order Elusimicrobiales; family UBA9959; genus UBA9959. The sequence goes on from DAOPZW010000022.1 coordinate 2,096, forward strand.
GGGTATCGGGATTAAAATAGTTCAGCTGGGCCGTATCCGTCCAGGCCGGGAAGTTCGGGTCCCGGCCGTACGCGATATAGCGCTTTTTGTCGCCGACGGGCAGCTCGAAGAACCAGTCGGGATGGGATTTGAAATCTTCTTCGGACCCGTTGATAAAACATTCCGGGCATTGCTGAATATAAGGATTGTCCTTGGCGGTATGGTTGGAAACCAGGTCCACCATGAGCTTCATACCCATGGAGTTAAGTTTTTCCTTGAGGCCTTTAAGTTCCCATTCAAAGCCGAATTCGGAATTCAGCTTATACCAGAACACCGAATAGGGCGAAGCGCCCACGGCTTCCGCGCCGAAGCCCGGCGGCAGGCGCTTAATTTCCTCCAGCAGCCCCTTATCCTGCCTGGCGACGCGCTCCGACTCGGGGCTGGGAGCCCAGACGCCCATCAGCCAGATTATGTCGAACCCGAGGTGCCGCAGCTCCAGCCATTCGTCGTCCGGCACCGAAGACAGCGTCATTTCGGGCATGGAATACTTGACGCGCAGCTGTTTCAGCCACAGGCAGGTATTCAGTTCTATTAAATGCGGATTAGAGCGCAGCACATTTCCTCGTAATTGACCGTTTCGGCAAATGCGGTAATTTTCCCCTCAATGATTATAGCAAATAGCGGCCGCTACTTTAAGTCCACTACCCGGTATTCGCCGGGCTCAAGGCTGCCGCTGAATCCCGCCTGCGGCAGTTCGGCGCGGGTGGCGCTCCAGGTAAGGTTACCCAGCACCGCCCTGCGCAGCCCGGGCTTATCCTTCGACTTAAGGATATAACCGGCCCAGTTCTGTCCCGGCGCCGGCCAGAGGGGCTCGATGTCGTAATCCCCCAGTTCGGCGCGCAGGCGGGCAGACTCGGCCAGCACCTCCTGGTAAACCTTTTTCACCGCCGGGTCGCCGCCGCTCCAGTTTATCGCGCAGGGCACGCTGAACGGCAGCGGTTTCTGCTCCCCGCCCGGCACCGAGGCGTCGTAGCCGATCTCGGCCCCGGAATACATCAGGACGCCGCCCGGGTAGAGCAGGGTCAGCGCCAGGGCCGCGGGCAGGCGCCGGCCATAAACTTTTTCCGGGGCCTGCTCGTCGTGGTTGCCGACGAACATAACCGAGCCCGCCCCGCCGCTCTGCCAGGCGAGGTAAGCGGCCCTGTTCACGGCACTTTGTATGCCGGAGGCGTCGCCGGACTCGGTGGAATTGTACCACCCGGTCTGCCCCTCGGGCCGGGATGTTTCGTTCTTGCTGTAGATCGTGTCGAAACCGCAGGCCCCCAGGTCTTCCTGGTAGAAGTAGGCCTCCGCCATGAAGGCCGCCGCCGGCTTGGCCGCCTTAACCGCCGAGATCAGCTGGCGGTAGAACTCGGCAGCCGGCATGCTTTTCTGCCAGGTGCGGGAAAACACGCTGTTAAGGGCCAGGTAGGCCATGTCGACGCGGAACCCGTCCACGTCGAACTTCGTCACCCAGCCTTTGACCGCGGCCGTCATCCGGTCGCGCAGCGCCTGGTTCGAATAGTTTATCTGGGCGGTATCCACCCAGCTGGAAACGCCGCTGCCGTATTCGAAACCGCCGTAGTGCACGCAGTATTTCTGCCCTTTCCAGGCGCTGTCGAAATAATCGCGGGCGCAGGGCCCGTCGAAGCGGTAGCTCACGAAATAGTCTGGGTTCTCCGCCAGCAGCCTGGAATCCAGGGAGGTATGGTTCACCACGAAGTCCACGATGATGCGCAGCCCGGCCTGGTGGGCGAGCTTCACGAAGTTCCTGAATTCCTCCTCCGTTCCCAGGTCGGGATTCACGGTGGCATGATCGCTGATGGAGTAGGGCGAACCGCCGCCGGTCCCCGTCTGGCCGCGCACGCCTATGGGCAGCACGCCCATGGGCCACACGGTATCGAAACCCATGCGCTTTATCGCCTCGAAATCCGCCGCGCGGAAATCGCGGAAGAAGGAGCCCGCCGCCGCGCTCCGGCGCCCGGCGGCGTTATAGGCGCGCGGGAACAGTTCGTAGATCCGGGCTTTTTTGGACCAGGCGGCCTGGTCGTAGCGGGCCATGTTGCCCTGCAGGCCCGCCACATAGTTTTCAAGGATAGCGTTGAGCCGGGAATTCTTTTCGCCGGCCGGCAGCGGGGAAGCCTTCAGCTCCGCCAGCGCCGCGCGCAGGTCCGCCGTCCAGGCGACGGGCCTGAGCAGCGCCTCCAGGTACAGGAAATAATCGTCAAGGTTATTGAGCAGCGGCTGCGCCCCGTACCTGCTCTCAAGCTCTTTTTTGGTCCAGAGAAAGCCCTCCAGTCCGACGCTTTGCGACTGGGCTGTCCAGCCGCCCTGCGCGTTCCTGAACAGGAAGGGGCGCATCTGCGGCACCGGGCCGTTCCAGGCCCCGGAAGATAGGATCTCTTTCATCTGCTGCAGGAAAACGGCATCGGGTCCGTTACGGCCGGCCGCGGGCGCGGAGGAGACAAAAAAGCCCGCTCCGTCGAAAAGCAGGGCGGCGTTCTCGCGCGCCGCCTCGAGCTCGGCCGCGGTGCAGGCGCCGGCGCACAGGCCGGCGGCCAGGCAGGCCGCCGCAAGGCGCCGCAGCATTCCTATTTTTCCTCCGGCTTTGCCGCTTCCGGCTGCCGCCCGGGCACCAGCCAGCGCACGGCAAGGTTGAAGGTGATGAACCCGAACATTATTATAAGCACTATGCCGGACAGGACCAGCTGCAGCACCCTGGAAGAGACCAGGGAGCCGGGCAGGTCCCGGGTTTCCATTATTTCATAGATCCACCACTTGGTACCGGGCACGTTTGAAACCGAAACCAGGCTGGAGCGCCCTTTAAAAAAAACTTCGTGGGCGAAATTCTGCAGAGCGCTCGCCTGGGCGGTAAGCAGCGCCCGCATTATTTCGGGCGGGGCCTGTATGCCGGGCCTGACCGTGGACTGGTTAAGGGAATCGGCTATGACCTGGCCGCCGGCGTCCAGCAGGCCGAAATTACCGATGGAACTTTTGCCCATCAGCCGCACCAGTTCCCCAAGGTAAGCCAGGCCCAGGCGCCCGGCCAGGTAGTATTCCGGCTTGCCGCCGGAGGTCTCCAGCGGCACCACAAGGATCAGGGCCGGGGGAGTGTAATCCCCGTATTCCACGGCGCCGGCGGAAGCGGCGGCTTTTTTAGCCCCTTCGAAAACGGCGGTTTTGCCGTAATCGATAACGGGCTTGCCGTCTTTGCCGGCCGAGGCCCGGCAGAGTTCGCGGCCCGACGCCGCCAGCAGCGCGAGCTCGGAATAGATGAACGGCGATTCTTTGACCCGCAGCGCCATCGCGGTCTTCCTGCCTTCGGTGCCCGACTGCAGGAATTTTTTGTCGTCCGTCAGGCGCGACAGGTTATAGTTGGCGTTGATCTCGTTGGAGAAGATCCGCGCGGCGGCCAGGGTGCGCATCTCCGAATAACGCAGCAGGTCGTTCTTGCGCAGCTCCATGCTCCCGTTAACAAAATGCCGGCTCAGCAGCAGGAACGGCACCAGGAAAAGACCGGTGACCGCGGCTACGAATTTATACTTGTTTTTGGCATTCATAAGTTTCAGCTCCGCTTTTTCCGATACTTTTTATCCTTGTTTGGCCGGCCCCGCGCCGGCTTTTTTCTCCAGCCATTCATCCACCCGCCTGTCGCCCCAGTTCAGCGCTTCCTGGAACCCCACTCCGGCAAGAGCGCAAAAAGCCCAGAGCGGCCACAGGTAATAACGCAGCGTGATCCCGCCTATGGACGCGATCTCGTCGATAGGGGCGAAAGCGAGCACCGGCAGGAAAGCGGCGGCGGAAAAAACCAGCAGCGCGTCCTTCTTCAGGACAAAGGCCGCGTAAAAACCGAGGAAAACCAGCACGACGGCGGCTTTATAATATATCACCCTCGGCACCTCATAGGACAAACTGCGGCCCAGGCCGCTGAAAGCGCCGCGCAGCGCCCCGGCCGGCCCGTCGCGAAAAATAAAACCGGCGACGGACAGCGGCGCCGTAGTGACCGGCCCCGGGGCGTTGTGCCGGTACCGGTCCAGATTGGCCCAGCGGCGCAGGCTGAGCTCCTGCGCGTAAAAAGCGTTCTTGTAATGCGCCCGCTGCCAGGCCAGGTACGGCGAAACCAGCAGCAGCGCCAGGCCCAGCGAAAGGCCGGCGGCTTTATAATTGAAAGCGCGAAAATGCAGCGCGGCGAACATCCCGGCGGAGAGCAGCAGGAACCAGGCGGAGTCAAGGCGGCTGAGACAGGCCAGCCCGCCGTAAAGCCCGGCCCACGCCGCCCTGCGCGGCGTGATCTTCTCCGGGTCGAAATAATGCCAGAAAAGCAGCAGAAAGAACAGGGCGAAGATATGCGTATCCCCCTGCACCGCGTAATACCCCAGGTAAGGGTTCGCGGCTACCAGCAGGGCGCCCATCAAGCCCGCGGTAACGCCGTAGCGGCGCAGCAGGAGAACCAGCGTCAGGACGGTTATCGCGGTGAAAACAGCGAGCCCCTCCGCCCTGACGGCGGCGTCGGGCCCGGCGCCAGCCAGGATGGCGGCCTTCAAAGCGAAAACGGGCAGCGGCTCAGCCAGCCCTGAATCATAAAAATACCCGGAACCGGCGGCCATCAGGGAACGCGAGGCGGCCTCGCGCAGCGGGACTTCCCCGTACGCCCGCCAGGACAGCGACAGGTTGAAAAAAAGCGCGAACAGGACCATCACGCCCAGCAGCAGGCCTGACAGTTTGTGGATACCGGCTTCGAGCGTTATTTTATTTTCAGCCGCCATTGTCCGCGCTCCCCCAATATAATACAGTATATAAAACATAAGCCGAGGATTTAAATAATGACGCGCGAAATTACCGTCGAATTCAAGAAGATCGTGGGAGAGGGCAAAGCGCTGGGCCGCTCGGACGGCAAAGTGGTGTTCTGCTACGGCGTCCTGCCCAATGAAACCGCCAGGATCAGGACCGTAATCGAAAAACGCAATTTCATCGAGGCGGAACTGATAGAGATACTCACCCCTTCGCCGCGCCGCGTGACGCCCAAAGAAGACCACTACCTGAGCTGCTCTCCCTGGCAGGTAATGGACTATGAATTCCAGTGCGAAACGAAAAAGGGCCTGATCGAGGACCTGCTTTACCAGACCACGAAAGAGACCATACGCCTGGACAAATTTTACTCCGCGGCTAAAACCTTCGGCTACCGCACAAAAATAGAATACAGCTTCACCGGCGCGCCCGGGAACCTGTCCTTCGCCTTCCATAAGCGCGGCAATTACCGCGAAATGTACCTGATGCCGGAGGGCTGCGCCCTGATGAGCCCGGAGGCCAACGCGGCGGCCCTGGACGTGCTGGCCGTACTCAATTCGCTCAAGCTCTCCACCTCCGACGTAAAAACGCTGATAATCCGCGAGGCCAAGAAGCCCGGCAGCCGGGTGGCCGTGCTTTATCTCAAGCGGCAGGACATCGCGCTGCCGGACATGAAGAACCCCCGCCTCAACGGCTTCATAGCGGCCTATTCCAACCCGCTGAGCCCGATGAGCCAGGTGGACGCTGTCCTCGGCGCCTGGGGCGACGATTTTGTTACGGAAGAGCTGCTGGGCAGCAAATATTCCTACGGCTTCGACTGCTTCTTCCAGAACAACATGGAACTTTTCGAGGAAGCGCTCAAGGAGATCCGCGCGGCCGCGTTCAAGTGCGGCAAGCTGGTGGACCTCTATTCGGGAGTGGGCGTGATAGGGCTGTCGCTGCGCGACCTGGCGGATAAAGTTTACGCGGTGGAATCCTCGGCCAACTCCGCGAAGTACGCGGCGCTGAACGCGACCGCCAATTCGGCCGCCAACTTCGAAATGGTCTGTTCCCTTTCGGAAAAGACCGCCGACGGCCTGTTCGACGGCACGGACATCCTGGTGCTGGACCCGCCACGCGCGGGCCTGCACAACAAGGTCATTAAAAGGATAATGGAAATTCAGCCCAAGCGGCTCATCTACTTATCCTGCAACCCCATCACCCAGGGCCGCGACGCCGCTTTCTTCCTGGAAAAGTACAAAATAATCCGCTCGGCGGGTTTCGATTTTTATCCCAACACGCCCCACGCTGAAACCCTGCTGGTGTTCGAGAAGGAATAGGAACTAAGCCAAAAGATCGGCGCGGCTTACCGTGTAATAGCGGGTGCCGCAGGGATAGCCCGGGTACGGGCCGCAATCATCCGCGGCCTTCGGCTTGGGCGCCGGGGCCGGGGCCTGATCGGCCGAGCCGGAACCGGAGCCGCCGAAGCCGGACGGCGCCGCTGAAGGAACGGATGAAGCGCCTGAATATGTCTGCAGCGTCTGCGGTTTCTCCGCCGGCTCCGGGGTCCGCGTTCTTTGAAATCCCAGGCAGCCGGAGAGCGCCGCCAGGCCTGCGGCCAGCAGCCCCAGGACCCCGAAATTAACCACGCGCCCCACTTCTATTCCGGTAAGGCCGGTTTTCGCGCCCAGCTGAAAAATTTTTTTCATCGCAGTTCCCTCAGGCTTCCGCTCAATGGGGATATTATACCCAAAAAGCTTTCCATAACGGCATAAAAAAACCGGCGCCCGCTTTAGACGGGCGCCGGAATTCTTACTCGTGAAACCTGCGGCTTATTTGCCGGCTTTCTTGGTCTCAGGCGCGGGGGTCGCGGCAGGGGCGGCCTCAACAGCGGCGGGGGCGGCCTCGGTGGCGGCAGGCTGCTCAACAGCGGGCTGCTCAACCGGAGCGGCTTCCTGCTTCTTGCAACCAATGGCGAGCATCAGCGCCACCAGGGGCAGCGCAAACAGTACGGTCTTATTCATTTTTATTTCTCCTGTAAATTCCCGTAAACTTAAGCGTTCACGGGTAAAATCCCTGAATTACGGCTTGGAATAGGGCAAACAGCTATAGCCTTTCTTCCTTAAACAGATATTACATTTTTTGCCGCACCATATTCAACAATGCTCACCGGGACCTTTCGCCGCCAGTGCCTTTTTTCTCGCAATAAAGGCGCGCGCCGCGTCGAAAGTGAAGACCGCCGGGACCGGCCCGGCCTCCGCAGCCGGCAGCGGCCCGTCCGCCAGAGCGGCGGCCAGCAGGGCGCGGCCCCGCGCCGCCGCGGCGGCGAACAGTTCCGGCGTAACATCTCCCCCCGCGCACTCTTTTTCCAGCCCCGAGATAAGCTGCGCCTGCAGACCCGCGGCGCACAGCCGCGCGCAGGCCGCCGCCTCGGCGGAAGGATGATGTTCGTTCTCCTCCTCCAGCGCGAAGAATTCCAGCGCCGCGGGCGCGCTGTACAGCGCGAGCTCGAAAGCTTTCGTCTTATCGCGGCCGCAGCGGAGCAGGCGCCTTATGACAAGGTCCATGCCCGCGGCTGCCAGCTCGTCGCCCCAACCGGCCAGGTCTTTTTCAGCCAGCCTGCGGCGCAGGGCCGCGTTAAGGGCCGCCTTTTCCCCCGCTTCTTTTACGGCCCGGCAGCGCAATGCCGGGCGCTGTTCCTGGAAGTTAAAATCCTCCCTGGCCCGGAGCTTAAAACCGGCTTCGTTCAGCAATTCCTCCAGCAGCTCAAAGGGGAAACAGTAAAGATGGTTCATGCCCGGCGATTCCGAGCCGTAAACCCAGCCCAGGGCGGCTTCCTTTATTTTATGGTCCCCCCGCAGGAAAATTTCAAAGGTCTTTTCAATATCCGGGGTCTCGATCAGCAGGGTGCCGCCCGGCTTCAGAACCCGCCAGCACTCGGCCAGGAAATACTTGGTTTTAAAAAAACCGAGATGCTCGACTAACTGCAGGGCTTTCACTTCTTCGGCGCAGGCGTCCCGGCAATCAAGGGCGTGCGCCGGCATCAGCCTGTCCGCCGCCGAATCGCCGGAGGAATCGATATTCAGGTACCCCGGCAAATAATTGTAACCGCAGCCTATGTTAAGTTTCATGCCGCCCCCTTGCGCCCGGAAAACATGCGCCCCAGCCGCCTGAAGGCGGCGCCGCCGGAGAGCCCGGCGCAGCGCAGTCTGAACTTTTTCAAAGGGTTCGCCAGTTCCTCCGCAAAGAGTTCTTTTTCAATACTGTGAAAGCAGTACGGATCATTATGCAGGGCGCCGGTCTTCATCAGCGACATTTCGCTGCACCCGCCTTTGCAGACCTCAACGTGCCCGCACCCGGAGCAATTCGCCCCGGCCCGCTTTTTCCCGAACTCCCGCGTATAGCTGAACGCGCCAGGCTTGTTCCAGAGCTCGCGGAAAGGCGTCCGCAGCGCATTGCCTTCCACGAACCGCGCGTCGTTAATGGCCAGGCAGCCCAGCACGTCGCCGTTGCTGCGTATGCCCGCCACCGAAACTCCGGCCTGGCAGCCGTCCCATTTTTCGTAGAGGGAAACGTTCTTTAAAAGCAGGGAATTATAGCCCAGGTCATGGGCGCCGATAACGGGCAGTTCTTCGGGTGAGAACCCGCGGCGGCACGCCTCCACGAAAAGTCCCACGGAGTAGAATTCTTCGCGGTCCAGCAGGAATTCTTTGGAAAAGCGCCCGCCTTCCGCCCCGGCCGTCTGCACCTGCCAGGCTATGCCGCGGCCTTTCAGGCTGTCGCGCAGCCCGGCGAGTTCCTGTATATTCAGCTTGTGCACGGTGGTGATCACGCTGACCGGCAGGCCTTCTTTCAGACAGCGGTCGATGAAGGCGTTCGCTTTGGCGAAGGCGCCCCGCATGCCGCGTATGCGGTCGTGCAGCTCCGGCCTGGCGGCGTCGAGGCTGACGGCGACGGCGCGCGGCCGCAGTTTTTTAAGACCGGCGAAGATCTCCTCGCTGTGTATGGTGCCGTTGGTTATTACGGATAGTTCCATGCCCAGGGCGCGCACGCGGGCCGCGATCTCGAAAAAATCCTTGCGCAGCAGGGGTTCGCCGCCCATCAGCGCCACGCCCAGGCAGCCGGCGCTTTTCAGATCGTCGCAAATCTTGAGGGCCTCCGCGGTTGTAAGCTCCCGCTCCCGCCGCCCGCCGGCGGTGGAGCCGCAATGCAGGCATTTAAGGTTGCAGGCCAGCGTAAGTTCCCAGACAACACAGGAAAGTTTATATGGAGGCTTATGCATAATAAATCCGGTTCAACTGTTCCGTATACCCCAAGGGGCGGCGGAATTTTTTCTCCGCGCTCCGGGAACGGGTTTTGGGGGAAGAAGGCCGGGTTCTTCCGCCGGCTGCGGAACTCGGCCCGCACACAGTGCGGGCCTCAAACATTCCTCGGCGTTCTTAATGATAAGAATGCGCTCCAGAACCCGGCCTTAAAACCCTAAAAGGAGCGCGGAGAAAAAATTCCGCCGCCCCTCGCGCCCCTATCAATTCCAGACCAAAACCATTATTAAGAAAAGCAGAAAAAAACCGCCGCCGCCCCTGACACCGCCAGTAACTCTATGATTTTTTCCTAAGATACCACAAAAATTCGAGGTTGCCTTTCATGCCTTTTATGGGGGAATCTATCAGGCCTTTTTCTTCCGCCCCGGGCAGGGCTTCTTTCAGGAAAGCGCGCATGTTTTCCAGGGCCTTGAGGCGCAGCTCTTCGCTTTTAACTATGCCGCGCTTCAGGTCCGCCGGCGTCAGTTCGAACTGGGGCTTTATCAGCGCCACCGCTTCAGCGCCGGCGGCCATAACGGCCAGCGCCGGGCCCAGCACCAGCTTCAGGGAAATAAAGGAAACGTCTATGGCGCAGAACTCCGGCGGTTCGCGGAACAGCCCGGGGCTGAGGGCGCGGGCATTGGTCTGCGGGATGAACACCACGCGCGCGTCGTTCTTTATTTTCTCGTGCAGCTGGCCCTCGCCCACGTCCACCGCGTAAACTTTGGCCGCGCCGGCCTGCAGGCAGCAGTCGGTAAAGCCGCCGGTGGCCGTGCCGATGTCCAGGCAGACCTTGCTCTTGACGCTTATTTTAAAACTATCCAGCGCCCCTTTCAGCTTCAGGCCGCCGCGCGAAACATAAGGGCAGTCGCTTTTTACCAGCTCAACGGTATCGCCGTCGCGCACCGGCTGGCCCGCTTTGTCGGCGGGACGGCCGTTCACCGTGACCAGGCCCGCCATAATGGCGCGCAGCGCTTTTTCGCGGCTTTCAAAAAGCCCCTGTTCCACGCAAGCCACGTCCAGGCGGGTTTTCATAGTGAATATACTACCAAATGCCGCCTTGCCGTAAAAGAAAAGCGCGGCGGGAGGGCCGCCCGCCGGCCCCCTCCGCGCGCGCCGCCGCGCCGCAACTCAGCGCGTATTGCCGGTTTTTACGGTTTCGCCCCAGATCTCCCTGATCGCTTCAGGGAAATTGTTGCGCACGTCCTTCATTTCCCCCCGCGAGACATGGCTTTCCAGGACTTTAATTATCCCCTGCGTGATGCGCAGCGGGTCCATCCCCTTGGGCAGGTCCGTGGAAACATGGTCCAGGAACTCGTCGAGAGTGCGCATTTTCATCGGCTTATTTTTTGGCGTCCAGCCGGAGTAATACATGCCCATGATCAGCACCGGCAGCTGCGAGGCCAGCTCTACCGCCTCGTTCACCGGCAGCCGGTCGCGCATGGCGTGCAGCACCGCCCGCAACGCCCGGTAGGCGTCGTTGGGATTTTTGAATTCCAGTTCGGTCTCCACTTCCTTGAGCCATTCACTGGTCTTGGACAGCGCCTTGTCGAAAGCGTGGGCGTGGGAAGTCTCGGTAATAGTATTGGGCCATTCCCGCGTGATCCGCTGCGCCTCCTGCCAATCGGCATCAGGGTTGCCCGTGGCGCCGTTGCGGCTGGTATAGATCTCATGCGCCACCTGCCTGGTGGCGTTCTCCAGGTTCCCGCTGCGCAGGTAGTCGGCGTAAGCCTGCGTATAACAATGCCTGGCCTTAGTGGTTATCCTTTCTTTATTGTTCATTTTTCCCCCTGTTTGTTTTGTCGGATGGCAACAAGGCGACGCGCCGTTAAGCGCGGGACCCGCTGCCTGACATAGATTTGGGATATCGCTATCCCCCCGCTGTCATCTTACAAAATATTTTGAAAGTGTCAACAGGGAGAATTCAGACGGGAATAAACCTGCAAAAACCTGCGAGGAGAAACAGGGAGGAAAACAAGCCGGGGGCGGCGGCAGGCGGCTGCAATACCCGGCAAAACTCCGGCTGGCTTTTTATTTTTCCCGGTCTTCGTCTTCGAACGCTTCCAGCTTCAGCTTGCCTTCGGCGTCTTTGCGCAGCACTTCTATCTTGCGCTTCACTTCTTCCAGCTTCACGGATAATTCCTTGGAAATGGTCACGCCTTCCTCGAACAGGGAAAGGGATTCCTCTATGGGAGTGTTCTCGTCCTCGAGCCTGGCCACTATATCTTCCAACTTCTCGAGTTTTTCTTCGAAACCGCCCGCATTGGGTTTTTTTACCATAAAGTCTCCTGTTCAGGCCCGCCACCTTTCTTTTCCGCGGGCCGCCGCCTTTTGTCGGCGGCCGGCGCCGCCCCGCCTTTATCCCCGCCTATGACTTCCGCGTCGGCTTTGCCTTCGGCGAACTGCAAGGTCAGCCTGTCGCCGGGCGCCAGCGCGGCCGCCGTCTTCACGGCTTTGCCCCCGGCGTCCTTTACTATGGCGTAGCCCTTGCGCAGCGGGAACAGCGGGCTCAGCGCCTTGAGCTTCTCCGTCTGCAGCTTCAGCCGCTCGCCGGCGCGCCGGGCCTTCTCGCCGGCCGCGTAGATCATTCCCTCCACGGCGTCGTCGAGCCGGCGCAGGGGCCGCTCCAGCAGCGCCTGCGGGTTCACCAGCATGCGGCTGGAAGTCAGCCGGCGGAACTTGCCGTACAGGTTCTCGTAATAGATGCGCAGGCTCTGCAGCAGGCGCCGCTCCAGCCCGGCGATATTGGCGGCCAGCTCCACCTTGCTTTTCACCACCAGTTCGGCCGCGGCCGAAGGCGTGGCCGCGCGCAGGTCCGCCACGAAATCCGCTATCGTGAAATCGGTCTCATGCCCCACGCAGGAGATCACCGGGATCTTCGAGCCGGCGATGGCGCGCGCCACCACCTCCTCGTTGAAAGCCCACAGGTCCTCCATCGAGCCGCCGCCGCGCCCCACCAGCATTACGTCGATGTCCGGGAACCCGGCGTTGAGGTCCTTGATGGCCTGCGCTATTTCTTCCTTAGAACCGGGCCCCTGCACTTTCACCGGGGCTATGATGATGTGCATGTTGGCGTAGCGCCTCTCCAGTATGGAAAGGATGTCGCGGATGGCCGCGCCCGTCGGGGAAGTGACCACCGCTATTTTCTGCGGCAGGGCCGGGATGGGGCGCTTGCGGGCCGGGTCGAACAGCCCTTCGGCAGCCAGCTTTTTCTTGAGCTGCTCGAAAGCCAGCTGCAGCGGGCCGATGCCGGCCGGCACGATCTCCTTGACCATCAGCTGGTACTTGCTCTGCTTATCGTAAGTGGTGATATTGCCGCGCACGCGCACCAGCAGGCCGTTGGCCAGGTCGAACTTGAGATTGGCGGCGAAGCGGAACATCACCGCCGAGATATTGGATTTAGAGTCCTTGAGCTCGAAATAAGTGTGGCCCAGCGAGGAAACTTTAAGCCCTGAGATCTCCCCCTCCACCCACAGTTCGCGGAAGGAGGTTTCCAGCAGGTACTTTATGCCCCCGCTGAGCTCGCTGACGGTATAGATCCTGGGCTCCGTCATTTTTCGCCCCGCAGCCGCTTCAATCTTTTGGCGATCTCCGCCTCGAAGCCCTGCTCGGTAGGCCGGTAGAAAGTTTTCGGGTCCGGCATATATTCCTGCTTCACATAATGGTTCTCAAAATCGTGCGGGTACTTGTAGCCCTGGCCGAGACCCAGCGCCTTGCCGTCCTTGGACGCGTCGCGCAGAGGCAGGGGCACGGCGCGCTCCGTGCCGCCGTTCACCTCGGCCTGCGCCTCGCTTACCGCCAGATAGGCGGCGTTGGACTTGGGCGAGCAAGCCACATAAATGGCCGCCTGCGCCAGTATTATCCTGGCCTCAGGCATGCCCAGCACCTGGGCGGAATTAAAAGCGCTCTGCGCCAGCACCAGCGCCATGGGGTTGGCGTTGCCCACGTCCTCGGACGCGCAGATAAGGATGCGCCGCGCCACGAAACGGGGATCCTCGCCGGCCTCCAGCATCTTGGCCAGCCAGTACACCGCGGCGTCGGGATCCGACCCGCGCATGCTCTTGATGAAAGCCGAGATGTGGTCGTAATGCTCGTCGCTGCTGCGGTCGTAGCGCAGGCTGCGGCGCTGTATGGATTCCCGGGCCACCGCCTCGTCTATCAGGCGCCGGCCGTCCGCGCCGGGCTTGGTAGTAATGACCGCCAGTTCCAGCGCGTTCAAAAGCCGGCGCGCGTCGCCGGAAGAGTTTTCCACCAGGTAGCGCTTCGCCTCGGGCGTAACCTCGGGGTTCAGCGGCTTCAGCCCTTCGGGGTGCGTCAGTGCGCGGTCGAAGATATCCGACAGGTGCTCCACCTGCAGCTGCTTGAACTCCACCACGATGAACCGCGACAGCAGCGCCTGGTTTATATAAAAGAAAGGGTTCTCCGTGGTCATGCCGATAAGGATGATCTCGCCCTTTTCCACGCTGGGCAGCAGCACGTCCTGCTGCGTGCGGTTGAAATGGTGTATCTCGTCGAGGACCAGCAGCACGCGCTGGTTCTGCGCTATGCCGCCGCCCAGCCCGCGGGAGTACTCTATTATTTTCTTCAGGTCCGCCACGCCGGCCATTACGGCGTTGAGGTCGAAGGTCTTGGCGTTGGCGCGCGAAGCTATATAGCGGGCCAGCGCGGTCTTGCCGGCGCCGGGCGGGCCGAAGAAGACGGCGGATTTAAGATTGTCGGACTCTATGGCGCGGCGCAGCAGCTTGCCTGGCCCCAGGATATGTTCCTGGCCGGAAAAATCCTCAATGTTTTTGGGCGCCAGCCGGGCCGCCAGCGGGGCATACAGCGGCCCGCCCTCGGCTTCGGGCACAGCTGGTTTTTCTTCGAAAAGAGAATCGGCCATAAGGGCTGGCTAAGGGCTGCGCGCGGTCAGGCGCCGCATATAAAACCCGTGCGTGCGGTTATTTCCCCGCTACGGAGCGCTCAAGTTTTGAGATCAGGTCCTCTACCTTTTTAGAATCCGCGGCGCGGTTCGTTTCGGTCTGCTGCCTGAGGTTATAAAGCTCCACCGCGAATTCATAAGCGGCTAAAATAGCTATCTTGGAGGAATCCGCGATATCCAGCCGCTCCTCTATCTTGTCCATCTTTTCCACCACCTGGCGGACTATCCCCTGCAGTTCCAGGATCGTAACCCCGTCCACGCCCGGGAACTGTATCGTGCGGTTGCGCACCCTTTCTTCAAAATCGTTATTGCTCATCTTCTTCCCCGAACAAGCCCGGCTGCCGGGTGTTTATTCTCTCGATCTTAGCGCAGATGCGCTCCAGTTTGCGCCGGACTTTTATTTTAAAATCCGCGAGCTCGCGGGCCGCCAGGGTATTTGCGGCGGCCTTGCCGCGGGCGGCGCCCAGCATTTCCACCTGCCCCCGCAGCACTTCTTTTTCCTCTTCCAGGATCTTTTTTTCTTCCTTCAGAAGCTGTATCGCGGCGGCAGCGTCGTTTATAAGTTCCTCAAGGCGTTTAATACGGTTGTGCATACTATTTAAGCCGGCTGCCCAGTCCAATTATAGTAAAAAACCCCCCTTAAACCACCCGGTGCGCGCCGCCCCGCTGTAAAAGCGAAATCCGCTCCTGGCGCGCATGGCAACAGCTCCGCGGCCCCGGTCAAGGCTGCGTTTTTTTCTTCCTGGTATAAAGTATTTTCGTGCCGATAAAGGTATTATCGAACAACTTCTGCGCGGTATACGCCGTTACCCCGGCGCAGGCGTGGGGGAAGGCGTCATGCAGCGCCTTTTTGGGCGCGGGCCCGTGGAGGATCAGCGGCCCGTCGGTGAACAGCACGAACTGGCCCAGCGCGCCGCTCCTGGGGTCCGTACCCGTCTGCGGCGGCTCCCAGGAAATTTTCCCGTTGACCTCTTCCACTTTGCCCCGCTGCGGCTGGGCGTAGCGCTCCTTGGAAATTATCCTGGCCGTACCCGGCATGGCCCCGGCGTCCGCGCCGAAGATCTTCAGCGGCGCATACGAGAACGGGTAATCGTTGAGCGAATGGTCCCCCCGCATCAGGCTGATCTTGCCCGTTTCCTCTTTTATCTCCAGGTAAGTGGTCATGATCTCGAGCTGCTTCTCGAGCAGGCGCTTTTCCTCCTGCAGGGAAGCCCCGGTATCGTAAACGGCCCGCTTGGACCTGGCCAGCTCCTTGAGCGCCGTTTTATAATTGGCCGCGTCGTTCAGTTTCAGGTCGCGCAGCACGCGCAGTTCTTCCAGCGCCGCGGCGGAACCGGGCACGGCGGCCTCCAGGCGCGCGGCGTCAGCCCGCACCTGCGCCAGTTTCGCGCCCAGCCCCGAGCCGGCCAGCCACAGCAGCGCCAGCAGCCCGCCGGCCAGCGCCGGCAGCGACCCCCGCGGAAGTTCTTTTTTCAGGTTCATCAGTAGATATACACTTTCGTGCCCACCGGGGCGGCCTTATACAGTTTTTCCAGCGGCTCCGCGCCCAGCCTTATGCAGCCGTGCGAGACCGGGCGCCCGAGGGCCGCCTCGTTCTTGGTGCCGTGTATCAGGTAGCCGTCGCCGATATTCAGCGCGTATTGGCCCAGCTCGCCTTCCACTTTGCGCGACGGGTCCTGCGGCGGCGGCACCGGCTCCTTGTTCTCCACGTAAGCCCAGTCCGGCTTCATCCAGGCCGGGCTGTCTATTTTCGTCATTACTTTAAATTCCCCGCGCGGCGTGGCGAACTGCCATGTGCGGCCCGTCTTTTTGTCCTTGATGGTGCCTCCGCGCCCCACCGAACAATCGGCCTCCAATATAAGGCGCAGCCCTTTCTTTAAATACAGTTTATTGGCCCGGGTATCCACGGCTATATGCAGCCGGCCCTCCAGGCGGCGGCCGGCCTCGCGCCGCAGCGCGTCCACTTCTTCCGCTATGGCTTTCTGCGTGCGCAGGTAGCCCTTGTTCTCGGGATAAAGTTCCATGAGGCCGCTTAAGAAAGCCGCGTCCTCCGCCCCGGCGCGCGCCTCCCGCACCAGGCTCTGCGACTGCGCGGTATTGGCCGCCAGCGCCGCCGAAGCGGACTCCACGCCGCGCGAAGCTTTGGCCAGCGCCACGGCGTAAAAACCCAGCCTGCCCAGGCAGACGCAGAAAGCCAGCGCCCACAGCAGCGCCGCGGGCCTTTTCAGCAAGCTATTGAAGTTCATGTGGGCCGTGCATCCGCGGGACCTAAGCTATTTTGAGCAGCGTCTTGACCGCGCCCAGCAGTATGGCCGGCGTGAGCGGCTTCCTGAGTACGATGACGTTGAGGTTCTTTTCCAGGCTGGCCACGGACTCCGGGGAACCCGTGGAAAAGATTATCGGCGCCGGGGACGCGAGCTGCACGCGCAGGCGCTCAAAAACTTTCTTGCCGCCGCCCGCCGGCATATCCACGTCCAGGATCACCAGCGCGGGCTTGAATTCCTGGAACTTGGTGACCGCCCCCATGGCGTCCTCGGCGGTCTGTATTTCGAAACCGGCTTTGACAAGTATTTCCTTATACAGGTCCAGGATCATCGTATCGTCGTCGACCACGAGGATCTTGAACCCGGCGGCCCGGGCCTGGCCGGGCGGCGGCGGCGGGACCGGGTTCATCACCGGGCTGAAGATCTTCGGCAGCAGTTTCTTCACTTCGGCCAGCAGCTTCTCCGGATCGGTGGGTTTTGAAACTACGGCCACGTTATGGATGTTAGTCAGGTTGGGCAGCATCTCCGGCTTGCCCGTGGAAAAAATTATGGGCACGGCGTCGTGGAGCCGGTTGCGCAGCGTGTCGAAGACCAGCATCCCCCCGCCGGCCGGGATATTCAGGTCCAGGATGATAATATCGGCTTTGAACTGCTGCTGTTTGGTGATGGCGGAAAAAGCGTCTTCCGAGGTCTGCACCTCGAAACCCTGGTCAGTAAAGAACTCCACGTAAAAGTCCAGTATCGCCGGATTGTCTTCCACCGCCAGAACTTTAGGCATCGCTCGGTCTCCCCTGCTCCGCGCCGCAGTAAATAATACAATAAAAGGGACGCTGCTGATTTAATGATTATTTCAAAAACAGCCGGCAAACAGTCATTAAATCATCAGCGTCCCGTTGAAGCTTTTATCACGAACAATTCCGTATCCGGAGCCACGGTGGACCTGTACACGCCGGCGCCATTGGCGGCTCCCGGCCCGGCGGACAGGTATTCCAGGCCCTCCCGGCCCTGCGCCACGCCCGGCAACGGCGCGTCCCAGATGCCCAGCGAGAGCACATCCCTTACAAATTCCCTGCGCCCCTCTTTGCCTACGCGCTCCCATTGGGGCGACAGCCCCTTAAGCGAGCTGCGCAGCAGCAGCTCGCGCAAGCCTTCATCGAAATTCAGTTTAAAATCGTCTACCAGCGGGGAAACGGACAGCCGCAGCCGCTTCCCGGAAGAGCGCGCGGGGCGGTTCACCACGCCTCCGCCCGCGGGCGCCGTGGCCGCAGCCGCCTCGTAGGCGGAAGCCCGCGGCTCGTCAGCCAGGATCACGCGCCAGGGATTGGTCCTGAAGCCGTAATAGTTAAGCCGCGTATTTTTCGTTATATCCCAGGAAGTGATGGCTTTAACTCCCGAAGTGATGGTTTTTAAGCCGGGGCGGAAAGAGAGCAGGTCCGAAAAATCCCACCTCACCGAATAATCCAGCCCGACGCGCGAGTATTCTGAATTTTTGGAGAGATTCAGCATTAAATTGCTTTGCTGGGAAGGCGCTGCCGGCGCGGCGGCAGCCGCGGCGCTGGCCACCGCCACCTCACCCAGCGGCAGCGGCTCCTGCGCCGCTGCATACGGGCAATGCGCGAAAAAGAAAAAAAGAACCAGCCCCCGCAGGAACTGCGGCCTTAAAGTCCCCGGCGGGATACGCAAATATAAATGCCTGTCAGACAGAAAAGCCCCCGCTTAAAAACGCCCTAAAAGCCTTCTTTGATGTAGCGCTCGTTGAGCTCCCTGGCCAGGCGGCCTTCGGGGCTGTACTTCAGCGCCGCTTCCAGCGAAGCTTTGAACTCCGCCTCCAGCTTGGCGGTCTTTTTGAATTTCTTTCCTTTGACCGCCCGCATGGCGGAAATGGCCGCCGCCTTCATGGCATAGGTTTCACCCAGGAATTTGTCGCGCTTAATGAAAGGGATGCAGTTGCCGGCCGCGGCGGCTTCCGCCAGCACGGCGTTCACGCCGGCATAAGCCTTGCCCAGCAGCTGGTCGGCGGCCTTGCCGCCGCCGCCCACCGCGGCAAGGCTCACGCCCTCCTGGAAATCCGCTTCCGCCAGCTGGCGCCTGGCGTCCGTCAGGGCCGGGTACTGCGCCAGGGCGCCCTGGTAGAAAGCCCGGGCGGCGGCGTATTCCTTTTTTACCAGCGCGGCATTGCCCTGGATGGTCATGGCTACGGCCTTTTTAAAAGCCGGGTCGGAGCCCGCTTTCGCGTTGAAATCCGCGGCCTTCGCGATGTCCTCTTCGTCCCGCAGAGCGTCGGCGCCGGCCACTTCGGCGGCTGACACCAGCTGGCCGGGGGCGGCGCTTCTCAGGGCCGCGTCGGCGGCGGCCAGTTTTTCCACCTCGGCCTTAAGGTCCGCCACCCGCGCGGCGGCGGAGGAATAGAGGCCCGCCTTTTCAAAGAAAGCGTCGGGCGTCTTGTTCAGGCCCAGGTAAGCCTCCGCTTCCAGCCAGGGCACGGCCGAGGCCGTGGCGGCCAGCTGCACCAGCAGGGCGCAGTAGTGTTTGTGCGGCTCCTTGTCTTCGGCCAGCTTGCCGGCGGCCAAGGCCTCGTCGGCCAGGCCGGCCAGGTCGCCGCGCTCGGCCAGGAAATTCACCAGCGCTTCGCGGGCCGTCCAATAGGCGGGCTCGCGCGCTATCATCTTTCTCAGGATCACGGACTGCAGCTCCCTGCCCTTGGGAAACCCTTTCTTTTCGCTGGCCTCCGCCAGTTCCTCCAGCGCGGCCACGGGCTGCGCGGCGCCGGGCGCGTAGCCGGAAGCCTTCTCCACCAGCGCGAAAGCGGCTTCCAGCTCCGCCGGCGCGGGGTTGGCCTTCAGCGCCGCGGCGCGGGCCTTGGCGAGATAATGGCCGGCGGCTTTCTGTTTTAACATGCCGCAGCCGGACAGGGACAGACAGCACAACGTGAGCAGTAGCAGGGTGTTTTTCATGGCAGGAAGTTCTCGGCTTTCAGGATCTTTCCGAAGTAAAGCGTATGTAGGTCGCCGGCCTGGTAATACCGTTCCCTGACCGCCGCGGGAATAGCGTCCGGGCTCAGTTCGGTACGCCCGAAAAGTTCGCACTGGTAGACCAGCTCCGAGCCCCGGATATACTTCAGGCCCTTAACCTCGCCCTCTTTAAGCGTGAGGCCGCAGGCCCGCACCTTGTCGTACTCGCGCCCGGACCTGGAGCCGCAGTACGCGAGCTCTTTTTTCATGGCGCCGGCGGGCGGCACGCACACGGAAAAATGGGCCGCGCCCGCCAGCAGGGAATGCGTGTGGCGCGACGGGCGCACCAGCAGCGTAAGCACCGGCACGCTCCACATTATCCCGGCCTGCGCCCAGCCCACGGTCATTATGTTCACGCGGCCTTTCTTATCCTCCACTACGAGGAAAGCTCCGGCTCCTTCGAGCGCGGCGCAGAGCTTGTCAAAGCGCGCGTGGTATTCCATAACGGTCGGGACCGTGCTAGATCTTCGTCCAGTCCAGGATGATCTTGCCGGACTTACCCGACGACATGACCTCGAACCCTTCTTTGAAATCCTTCGCCGGGAAGCGGTGCGTGATGATGGGCTTGATGTCCAGGCCGCTGGTGAGCATGGCGCACATCTTGTACCAGGTCTCGAAGATCTCGCGCCCGTAGATGCACTTGAGCGTCAGCGCCTTGAAAATGACATTCCCCCACGGGATGGTGGTCTCGGGCGGCAGTATGCCCAGCAGCGCTATTTTCGCGCCCATCTTCACGGAAGTTATCATATCGTTAAAAGCCTGCGCGTTGCCGCTCATCTCCAGGCCAACGTCGAAACCCTCGGTCATACCGAGGCGCTGCATCACTTCGGGCAGTTTTTCCTTGCGGGAATCCACCACGGTCTTTATGCCCAGCTTGCGGGCCAGGTCCATGCGGTAGTCGTTGACGTCCGTTATCACCGTGTGGCGCGCGCCCACGTGGTTGGCTATGGCGCCAGCCATTATGCCGATGGGGCCGGCGCCGGTTATCAGCACGTCCTCGCCTATCAGGTCGAAGGAAAGGGCCGTGTGCACGGCGTTGCCGAGCGGGTCGAGTATCGCAGCCTCGTCGTCGGAGACGCCGTCGGGCAGCGGGAACACGTTCTCGGCGGGTATCGAGAGGTACTCGGCGAAGGCGCCGGGGCGGGTCACGCCGACGCCCTTGGTATTGATGCAGAGGTGGCGGTGGCCAGCCTTGCAGTTGCGGCAGTGGCCGCAGACTATGTGGCCCTCTCCGGAGACGCGCTCGCCCACGAAATGGCCCTGCACGTTCTTGCCCAGCTCGGCCACTTCGCCCACGAATTCGTGCCCCACGTGCATCGGCACCGGGATGGTTTTCTGCGCCCAGGCGTCCCACTGGTAAATGTGGATGTCAGTGCCGCAGATAGCGGTCTGTTTTATCTTTATCAGCACGTCATTGTCGCCGATCGCGGGCTTGGGCACGTCTTGCAGCCAGAGTCCCTTTTCGGCTTTTGCTTTAACCAGAGCTTTCATATTTTCTCCTTAAAATTCAGCGGCAGGGTTCGCGCGGCGGACTTTTTCCGCCTAAGGATATTATACCGATTTTAAGCCGCAAGCCGAAGGCGGGGAAAATGTTAAAATATGTTTTGTGAACAAGCTCAAAGCGCTGACGGCCGCCCTGCTGCTTTTCTCGCCCTGCGGGCTCAAGGCCGCCCCCTCCGCGGCCATCCACTATTTCGACCATACCTACCGCCTCAGCTTCGACCTCTCCAACGAGGTGGAAAAGATCGCGGCCTCCAGCGGCACGATCCGGCTCAACAAGGTCGCCAACACCGTCACCTACACCAACGGCGCAAAATTCGTCATCAACGCGCCCGGCAGCCTGTCCGCGGCGGAACTGAACCGCACCACGGATTACGCGCATGAAAGCGACGTGGAGATCCTGGAGGGCGGCAGTTCGCTGCTGCTCCCGCCCCGCGGGCTTTTCGAGACCTTCGCCGCGGCCTTCCAGGACGACAGGATAGTGGATTTCAGCGTGGAACGCCTGCCGGCGCAGATCCTGGCCGGGACTTCCCCGTCGGGCCTGAAGTTCCGCGTGCTGTACGTGCCCTCGCGCAGGGAGAAGCGCCTCTGGGAGCCCACCTTTAAAGTGGAGCACCGCCTCTCCGTGGAAGGCCATGACGCGGTCTTCGCGAGTTTCGCGGTCCCGATGGGGCTCAACGGCCTCAGCCAGGCCGCGCTCAAAGAGGCCTCGCGCAAGAGCACGGACGTCCTGCTGAGCCTGGGCGCCGGCGGCGCCATAGAAGGCGACGTGATAAAACGCGGGCCGGAGCGGATCCTGACCTACCTGACCGAGGCCCGCACCGACATAGCGGCCCTGGACCAGAACGACCTCGGGAATTTCTGGCGCTGGTCCGACGGCGGCGCACTGAAGATCTCCACTTCCGCCCCCGAGTTCATCTGTTCCAATATCACCGTTTCCGACCCGGAGCTGGCGAAGATAATAAAGCCTTACGCCTTGCGCAAGATAGCCGGGACGACGGTCGCCTTTATCGCGCTGGTGCCCTCCAATTCGGCCTTGCTGGCCGGCCTCGCCGGTTCGCCTTTCACGGTCTGGTCCGCTGAAAACGAAACAGCTCTGTCCGCCCTCATCTCCGAACTGCGCATAAAGCAGAAAGCCAGGGTGATAGTGGCCGTCTCATTCCTGTGGCGCGAGGAATCCGGCTACCTGATGAGCGCCAGCGGCATAGACGCCCTTATCGGCGCCAAAAGCTGGGACACGGCCTCCGCCCGCAAGACCCGTGTGGAACTTACGAAATGGCTCAAAGAAAAGCACACCAGGCCCGCCATAACCATTTTTCCGGACTCCAGCGGCTCGGGGAAGATAAACCTGGAATTAGGCCGGCAGGGCGAACTGACGGCCATCGAAGCCCTGCCCCAGGAAGAGGACGGCGCCGAGCCCTTTTACTACCAGGAGAACACCTGGGTTAAAGAGCGGATAGTCAACCAGGTGCTGGGCTCCGGCGACGCGCTGTTGCCCGACCCGAAACGCCTCTCCCTGCGCGGCAACAAGCCCAACGGCGCTTACGCCATTCCCGATTTCTACAATATGGCCGCCTGGCTGGTGCGCAGAAAGCTGAAAGCCGAAGTTTCCATATTAAAAATTAAACCCAGCGGCAATAACGTGCTGGGCGACGTCCCCTCCTCCATGGCAAAGACCTGGCTGGGCCCCGACGAACCGGTGGAATTCGGCTGGCTGCCGGGTTCCTTCCTGAGAAAGTTTTTAAGGAAGCTGCCCCGCCCCCCCACCCCGCTGGATTATTATTCCGACCGCTTTTACCAGGGCAAGGACTACTACGCCATGTCCGGCATAGACGCGGACGGCCGCGTGGCCGGGCTGCCGCTGAGGGACGCTGAATTGTACCTCACCGCGCTGCCCGCCAGCCTGCTGGACGAAAAAGTTGTTTTCAAGAAGAGAAGGAGCCGCGGCGCCACCCTTTACGCCACGGTCATCGGCGGCCTGCAGGCCCTGAAGGACGAGG
>DAOPZW010000023.1:0-24779 GCA_035353595.1 Elusimicrobiales bacterium
TGGCGGTAATTCTGGCCAGCAGAAGCCGTGGGCTGATAGGCTTGAAGAGATAATCATCCGCTCCTGAGTCCAGACCGATCACCCTATTTTCGACAGCCCTGGCCTCCCCGGTAAGTATTATCACCGGAATATGCTTTGTAGCGGGGTCGGACTTCAGGGCAACACATATCTGCGGGCCAGGCATATCCGGCAAGCCGTAGTCGAGCAGTATCAGGTCCGGCTTCTCGGCAGCCGCCAGCTGCACAGCCCCTGCTCCGGTGGCGATAAAAAAACAATCATGACCTGCCGAAAGCATTATATGCTTCAGTATGCTTTGCATCATCGGGTCGTCTTCTATTGACATTATGCGGTACATTTTTTTCTCCGGGTGCATATATTTAAGGATAATAATATGGCATAAGCATTACAAAGATGTAACACATGCGTAACAGTTACATTTTCTGTTACATAATGCTATAATTTCAGCGTATAATGAGCGTCCATAACAAGCACTTCCTGGCGGTATCGGCCAATAAGGAATTCCTGGCAGCCTTATCCGAGGCGGCCGGCCGGGAAGAGTACACCTTTCTAAACACCAACAGCAGCGGTCAGGCATTCAAAAACATTTTAACAGCCCCCCCTGCAATAATTTTCCTGGATTCGGGCCTCAAGGACATGAACGCCTCTTCATGGCTGACCATTTTACGATCCATGAAGGAAGGAAGGAACCTGCCCGTGGTAGTAATAGGCGACCGCCATACGCCGGAGGAGACCGCCAGCTTTTTTGAATTGGGCGCGGACGACTGCATACCGCTGCGCCATTGCGACCCGCGCGAACTGGCAGCACGCCTGCGCGCCGTGCTGCGGCGGCGCTACGGGCAGGCAACAGCGGACCAATTGCCGCTGCATGAAGGCCCCGTCACGCTGGACCTCAACACCCACCGCTGCCTGATAGCAGGGGTCGAAGTGGCGCTGCGCCCGAGGGAGTTCGAATTGCTTGAACTTCTGATGAAAAAATCCGGCCGGGTGCTGAACAGGCCCTATCTGCTGGAGTCAGTCTGGGGAATGTCGAGCACCGCCGACACCAGGGCGGTGGACGTAACAGTAAGCCGCCTGCGCAAGGCACTGGGCCCCAAAGCCGGGAAATGGTTGGAATCCGTTGCCAAGTTCGGCTACCGTTTCGCCCCGCCCGAAAATATCTGCCGCTAAAAACCGACTCGTTAAAATCGACATCATGGCGCTCAGGTTGGACACCAAACTCCCACTGTCGCTAAAGCCGCAGCCAAGACGTTCAACCTGCCGCACCGCCACGTTGTTGATCCCAGGAATAAAGCGCAAAAACATCAAGAATTTCTAAACACGGCACGAGTGCATACTTCGTCCAAATTCGGCCGGTCAAATCAATTCGGCCACCATTCCGCCTTTTCGTGACAAGTATGAAAACGAAAAGACTAACATGTTTTCCGGGAGTTCTGTGATACCAAATACAAGAAAGATGCCGGATCGAGCAAGCAGGGCTGGGATTCCGGCCTGGTCACCGCCACGATAATTTTCATGGCGTACAAGGACAAAAGATGGGCGCAGTATCCGGGGCTTTAAAAAAACCGGGGTTTCTGCTACTGAGTGCCCCGTCTGAAGTATCTGTAGTATTGAGGATAGTAAACTTTTCCGTAATTATTTTGAAATACGCTCTTTCGTATAATATAACAAGCCAAACGCTTTATGGAAACAGCATCATTAAATCTTCACCGTTTGCCGGGCACCTTAATTGTATGTGTTGCCGTGCTGGCATTTTCACTTATACCCGTCGCCGTCGGGGCAGGCTCCAACCTTGAGGAAAAGACCAAATACGAAAAAGTCATGGAGCAGAAAGTTGAGGAGATGCTCGCCAGCCTGCTCGGCCCCGGCAAGGCCAAAGTGATCGTTCAGGCCTCCATCGATTTCTCCTCTACCGAAAACATGAGCTCGGCCGAAACTGCTATAACGATTCCTTCAGCGGCACCCAGCAGCGCCGCCGCCGGGCAGGATTCCCCCTGGTGGCAGGGCATGATGGACGAGTTAACCCGGAAAACCGCGGATTCCGGCGAGACCCGGAACATAAAAAAGGACATTGTTTTTCCTCAATTCATGGTAAAGCGGCTTACCGTCTCGGTATTGCTGAGTGAGACGCTTCCCGAGACGGACGCACAGAAAATGCGGGCCGTTGTAAGCAATATGCTGGGAATGGACCCCAAGCGGGGAGACGAGATCTTCATTATTAAAGCCAAATTCGCCCCGCCCTGGTATACTCCGGAGATGGTAAGCCTTCTATTTAAGTACGGCGCTATCGCTATTGTGCTCATTATAGCAATGAGCATTCTTTCGGTAGGCTTCTTTAAAATGGCGTCGGCTATGAGCAGCATGGCCGGCACCGGCGAGCAGAAAATAAGCATGGAAATGAATCCAGGGGCCGCTGAGCCGGACACCGTGCCGGACATCAGGCCGCTGCCACTCGGCTTGCCGCATCTCGCGGCCGGCGCCGCAGCGGAAAATACGGCAGGCACAGCGGACGGGGAACGAGACTGCATTTTTAGCGTGGCGCCCGACAAACTCAGCGTTCTTGTGGGGATCCTCGCCAAGGATGAGCCGGCCGACATCGCGCTGATCCTGGTACATTTACCGCTGCAACTAAGGAACCGCTTCCTTTCCATGTTCCCGCCGGAAAAGGCCGCCGAGATAGTGGCCTCCGTAGCGAATGTCCGCTTTGTGGACCCGGAGATGATAACAAGCATCAGAGAGGCGCTGGAAAAGAGACTTAACGGGGCGATTGGCGGCTATGAGAAAGCGCTGGAAATAATCAGTAATGCAGGCATGAGCGAAAAAAAGAGCATTCTGGAAAACCTGCAAAAGAACCATCCCGAGATCGCAGAAAGGGTGCGCCCGAACATAATCTTCCTGGAAGATATAGAAAAAATTTCCGAACGCGACATGGTGATACTGGCCGGCGCTCTATCCGTGGAGAAATGGATGCTCGCCGCCTGGAAGATGACCGGAGCGGCCAAGGCCAAATTAAAGGCCCAACTTACCGCTCGTTCATGGCAGATGATAGAACAATCAATGCAGTATGAACGGCCCGCTGAGGAAAAGATCAATATGGCGGTTGAAGAAGTTGTCGCTGTGACCTTGAAACTTATCGCCGAATCCCGGATAACGAATCCCCATCCCGGGGCATTAACAGGCCTTCCCGCGTATATTGCGGCGCACGAAAAGCCGCTGCCCGCCGCCCCCGCAAAAGTAGCCAACGATGTGCTCATAGTCACGAAGGACAATGGTTTTTACTGATTGAACAGGATCATTTTATGTCCGAAAATTCTGAGAACGAATCTATTTTTACGCCCTTTAAGCCAAAAAAGAACCCGGCGCCTGTATCGAGACAGGCTTCCCCCTCCTCTTTTCCACAGCCCCAGCCGGCAGATAACGGCAGGGTTTCCGCACTGGAAAAGGAACTCCATGAACTCCGGACCCAGGTAATGGAACTTAAAGTATCAGCCCAAAAACCTTCAACCCAAGCAGCAGAACAAGCGGAAAATACCGCCTTCAGGCAACGCCTTGAGGATTCGGAAAAGCTGGTCCAAGTCCTGGCTGCCCGGCTTGCTGAGCATGAATCCCTCCTTAGCGCCGCGCAGGGTAAGATCTCAGAAGAGCTCAATTTAAAACTGGGCATACATGCGCAGCGTACGGATAAGGCCGTTTCGTTAAGCCAGGCGAATGAGGCGTCCATAGCGAAAGTAATGGCTGGCGTTGAAGATATTCAGCGCAAATTCACTGTCGCCCTCGCCAAAACAGCCCTGGACCTGGACCCGAAGCTGGCGGGCTATGACAACAAACTCATAGCCGGTTTCGAAGATATGCAGCGCAAACTAGCTTTATTCCTCGCCAAGGCCGGGGAGGACCTGGACGCGAAACTGGCCATCTGCGACAGAAAAATTGACAAGACCAGTTCCATAAGGCAGGCGAATGAAGCGGCCCTGCGCGAGATGCTTTCCGGACTGGAAGAAGTTCAGCGCAAATTTTCCCTGTCTCTTATTAAGTCCGGAGAGGAGCTGGATTCCAAGCTGGCGGCTTATGACCGCAAGACGTTATCAGCCATTGAAGACACCCGCCGGAAGCTTTCACTGGAAGTAGCTAAAGCGGCAGAGGATCTTGAGGCGAAACTTAGCGTTTTCAATACAAAAACCGATAAGACCGGTTCTATGGTCCAGTCAAACGAAGCATCCATAGGCGAGATATTGTCCGGGCTCGACGACCTACAGCGGAAATTCGCTTTCTCGCTCGAAAAGACCAGGGAAGAATTGGACATGAAACTGTCTGAATTTGGGCAGAAGACGGAAAAAGCTGTTTGCTTAACCCAGGCGGCCGAACTCGCAGTGACAAAGACAGCGGCCGGTTTTGAGGACCTGCAAAACAAGTTAACCGCTGCCTTCGCAAAAACCACGGATGAAGTCAGCCTAAAATTATCAGCGCAGGAACGCAAGCTCGACCAGGCTATCTCCGTCAGCAAAGCTAATGAGCTGGCAACTGAAAAGAAAATCGCAATTTTTGAGAACGCATACAACAGGTTGTCCCTTTCCCTTGCGCAGACCAGCGAAGACCTGCTGGGCAAACTTGCAGAGTACGATCAAAAAATATCAGTGGCTGTTGCCAACGGCCAACAGAATGGACTGGACGTGGGGAATATGCTGGAGCGCTTTGAGGAGATCCGGAGAAAAATACCTTTGTCGGTGGTAACAACAGGGGAGAATTTTGACGCAAAGCTGGAGGCTTACGACCACAAACTTGAGCAGGTAACCGCGACAACGCGTGAGAATGAGGCATCGATCGCTAAAACATTAGCGGAGTTTGAAGACCTTCAGCGCAAATTCGCTTCCTATGCCGCGGATTTTACGGCTATAGAGCGCGAATGCCGGACTTCGCTCGGGACCATAAAAGGTTATGTTCAGACTGCGGGGAAATTTCCCCTTTCAGAAAAGTATGACGAGTATCTGAAAGATTCTATAACCCGCTTGACGGCAAAACAAGCCGCCGCTGAAATTGCCCTGCATGAGTCAGTAGCAAAACTAGCCGGCAGGCTGAACGGCAATGAAGCCCTATACGGCAAGATGTTCTCCGATGCGGAACAGAGACTGAAAATGGCCATGGCACCCGAATTAAAGCAGTTGGAAGCCCGCATAGCAGATGTAAACAATGACGCGGCCTGGCTTAAGGACGAGTTTAAAATGGTCGTCTCCTTAAAAATCAAGGCCCTGGAAGGGAAGTATTCCGCCTTTGAAGCCATGTCGGCGCATCTGAAGATATTAACAGAAGATATAAGGGATAAAGGATCTTCTTCAAAATAAGTGAAGCTGCCCGTGCGATTCATTCAGATCCAGTCTGCCGGCCGGCACAGTCAACATCCTTAGTGCCCGTCTTGCTGGCAAATTGAATGCAGGTAAAGATAGCTCCCAGGTTGAATACTTCGCGGAATAATTATAAAGCTTGAAACAGCAAAAACCAGGCAAAACTTACTGGATAATTAAATACCGGCGACTTCTTAAACTCCACGATCAGTAAGCCAGGTGCGGTAGCCGGCGAGGGAGTTAAACTTCAACCGCCCAGAACTTCCACCGCCTTCGCCACAACCTGTTCAGGCGGAACCATCTTCGGAAAAAAGCAGATAAAACCAGGGCTCGCGGAAAAGACCTCATTAAGCTCCCGCTCCATCGTGTCCTCCCCGGTCATTACTACAAAAGGAATACTTGCCAGACGTGGGTCCTGCAAGGCCCTGTTACCCATTTCAAGCACAAACCCCTTACCCGACATCACCGGCATGGCAACATCCAGGACGATAAAATCCGGCAGAGGGTCGCACAGAGCGGCCAGGCCCTGAAGACCGTTAACCGCCAGGGCAACTTGATGCCCGGCTTCCTCAAACATATACTTAAAAAGTTCCCGGATAGTGGGTTCGTCGTCTACGATAAGTATTCTGGCCATAAAATGTTTATGATCAAAGCGCCTTGCCGCTTTTTCGCGGCAGCGTGAAGATAAAACGGCTGCCTTTGCCTTCCTCTGATTCCACCCAGATGCGTCCGCCGTGAAGTTCCACCGCCATCTTGCACATGGCAAGCCCAAGGCCAAACCCCATGGACTTGTGCGCCTCGCACTGGACGAACTTCTCAAAAATATTGGATCTTTCGCTTTCCGGAACTCCGGGGCCGGTATCGGCGATCTCGAAGCGCAACTCCGCGGGAGTTTCCACGACAGAAAGCTTTATGCTGCCCCGGCACGGAGTGAATTTGAGAGCGTTCCCCAACAGGTTGCAGATCACCCGCTCTATCAGGGCCGCGTCACCGGGGAATTGGATCTTTGCCTCCGGCAGCGCCAGTGAAAGCGCTATCTGTTTTGTGGCCGACTGGGGCGAAAGGCTGTCAATCAACTGCGCGCAAAGCGCGCTCACATCGAACGTTTCGATATGCAGTTCCATTGTGCCGCGTTCCAGTTTTATCGAATTGAGAATATCGCTTATCATGCCGTTTAGCCGGTTGGAAGCGTTTACGATAAACTGCAGGTATTTTGCGGCTTTGGGATCGTCGGCAGTCAGAGCCACAAGCAGGTGGGAGAAGCCTAATATGCTGGTAAGCGGCGTGCGCATGTCGTGGGTTATCATGTGAAAAAAACTTTCTTTGGCTTTCTCTATTTCTTTTTCGTTGGTGATATCACGGATCATGATCACCCGCCCGGGGTGCTTCATGGTTGCCAGCGGGAAATGATTGGAAATAAAACGAAAGACCCTGACCGCGTCAAAATTTTCCACCCCGACCGCTTCTGTTACATCTTCAGTCAGGTATTTCTTATCTGAAGCCATTATTTTTGCGATGGGCGCGGAGAAGTTCTCTTTTTTTACAGAGCCGGGCAGTACTATTCCGGGAGCATGCTTGTCTATGCCCAGCAGCTGCAGGGCGGTGCTGTTGGAATAAATAAGCCCGCCGCGGTCGTCCACAAGGAGAAGGCCGTCGGTGATGGTCTCTATCAACGCATTGGCTTTGGAGCGCTCTTCCAGTACCTGGTTGAACTGGAATGCCCTATAGGCGCTAAGCTCCAGCATCAGCCTGTTGAGCGCGGAGGTTAGACCGGCGGCTTCAGGCCAGCCCTGTTTAGGAATGGCGGCCTCAAGGCGGAAATCCGCTTTGATAAATTGTTTAACGCTTTCCGATACTTTTACCATCGGCCGGATCAAGCCTGAGGTAATGACGGAAGTGGAGAAAAAGACGACAGCGGCGGATGAGACCACAGCGACAAAAAGGGAATAAGCGGTGTTCAGGCCGGTCAGCCGGGTGCAGAAAACAAAAGTAAGAAGTGGGAAAAGGGCAGTCCACAGAATTACAAGATTCAACCTCAAAGTTGTTTTCATTGCCGAAAGACTTCCTATTGCCTATAAATTATAATATTTTTTTGTACTTTTAAATTTACAAGTAATAAAAATGTTATTAACAAATCTGTGTTCACACACGCATAATGACTACCCGGTAGCGAAGAAGCGAACTGCATTCATGTATTTTAGTGGTCAGCCGGGGGCGGCGGGAGCAGGCGGAAGATCAGGAAGACCAGCAGGGCGGCTACGGCCGCCAGCACGGCCCAGAAAGCGGCCCGGGAAAAGGTCGTGAACAGCTTGAAATTGCCCCAGCCCTGGGCCTCGGCGCCTTTGCCCTCCAGGCGCGCGGCCTGCTTCTCGCCCTGCAGCAGCTCGGCCGCCACCAGCGAAATATCGTGATCCGGCGCACGCGCTGCGCGGTTGCCGTAATACAGCCACAGCGCGCCGCCGCCCTTCCACTTGAAAATAAGCCGCGACACGGGATAATAGAGCTTGAAGCCCGACAGCTCCAGCGGCTTATTGTCCCCGTCCTCTACTTCCAGCTCCAGCTCGTCGCCCGACGGCAAACCCGCGGCGCTCACGGAATAGGACTGGTTCATGTTCAGCCCGGTATTGCTCCACACCGCCGAGCCCAGCATCCGCCGGAAAGCCCGGCCCCGTTCATCCGCCGCCGTCTCGTACAGGCTCACCCGGCGCTGGAACACCGTGTCCGGCGCCTGCGCCGTAAGTTCGCGCAGCGGGAAATTCTTATACGGCAGCTTAAGCCTCCACGTGCTCAGCGGCGGCGCAGCGGGCCCGCTCTCCGCAGTAACGGCCAGGCTGCGCATGGCATAATCCCGGTCCAGAATATACGGCACCTGCCGCAGCCCGCTGACCAGCCGCACATCCCGCAGGTCGCGCGCGGCCAGGGAAATGACGCCGGAATCCAGCTCCAGCCCCTGCACCCCGGCGTGCCCCGCCGAAACCGGTATCCTGTACAGCCACTTCTCCGTATCGATCGACCCGCCGAACACCTCAAGGTTAGTCAGCGCCTCGGCCTCGGCGAACGCGGGATTCGCTTCTACCTTCCCCGCGTCCGGCGCTGAAATGTTCTTCCCCTTCAGATAAGAGGCGATGCCGGGCAGGTCGTAAGCGCGCGCCGCCGCCTGCTTATTGCCGAACAGCAGGCGGTAAGCGCCCGCGGCCTTGCTCTGGAACACAACGGACACCGGCGCGTAAACCACTTTCACCGACCTGATATCCAGCGGCGGGCTGTTGCCGTTGTCGACGTCCAGCACGATTTCGGAAGTGTTCTGGAACTGGGAGTATACCAGGACCCTGCTGCGCCCCGCCGGAGAACCCGCCGCGTCGGTGGCAAAAATAAGATCCGAGGCCTGCTGCTTTGAAACCATCCCGCCGTCTTCCAGGTAGCGCCCGGAAACCGTAACCCCGCGCGAAAATAATTTATCGGAAACGCCCACTTCCACCGCAAAAACGAACAGGTTCCTGGCCGGCAGCCGCGCGGCCACCCTGCTGGTGGAAGCATAGTCCTCCTTGGTAATTATCGCCGCCGGCAAAGTTTCCAGCGCTGCGGGCAGGCGCGGCCGCAGGGCGGCCTTCAGCCCGGTGAAAGGCACCGGCGCGGCCCGGGCGTCGTCGACTATCACTTTGATATATTTCGCCAGCACCGGGGCCAGGTCCGCCCGCAGGTTCTCGCTGTTGCAGTACTGCCTGAACAGCGGCAGCCCTTCCGCGACTTTCGTCCACTGTTTGCCGTCCATGGAAACGAAAAAGTCCGCCGGTTTTATAAAACTGGCGGCCGGGGATTCCAGGACCACGGAATCCACGTAGCCGGCGGTTTCGGCACGGGCGGTAAGTTCCGTTTTCAGCCCTTCCAGCTTGCTTTTAAATCCGGCCAGCCGCACGGGTTTGGCCTGCGCGTAACGGGCGGTTTCGAGCAGATACGGCACTTCCTTGCCGGCCGCGTCCATTATACGCAGGTCGGCCAGGCCGGGCTGCGCCCCGTCGATTACCTCCAGCGGCAGCTTGTGCTTATAAACGCCGGGCGCCGCGGTCTTCAGCTCCTGGAAATACTTCCAGGCGGCATTGCCCGCCGGCTGCTGCTGGGCGCCCAAAGGCGCGAAGGATAAAAGCACCGCGGCTGAAAGAAAAACTTTGCGCATACTGTCTCCTTTAAACCTGCCTACTGCCCGCCAGCGCCGGCACGGTCAGCGCGCCCAGGGCATAGAGCCCGGCGAAAGCCATCATAACCCCCGACATCAGCAGCCCGGGCTTAAGGCTTATCAGGTTCCAGAAAGCGATGATGAGGAACACGAAGAAAGAGGCCGGCGCCCGCCAGGGCACGAAGTAACGGCCCGAATAAGCGTGGCAAGCGAATAGCCCGTTAACCGCCAGCAGCAAAGACGCGGCCGGCGCGGCCGGCGCGGGTTGCGACTGCGGTTGCTCCTGTTTTTGCGCAGGCTGTCCGGCTGCGGGAGCGGGCTTGAGGAATTCAGGCACAGGGCGGTGCGCAGCGGTTTCAGGCTCAGGGGCGCCGGCGGCGCCGAGCCTGTCCAGTTTGGCGCGCAGCTCCAGCAGGCCGCGCTCCAGCTGCTTTATTTTATCGGACTGCCCGGACAAATACCACGCCATAGCGGCCAAACAAATTATTGTGAACATAAAGCTCCCCCGCCGCCGCTTTCACCGGAGCCGACTCAGTTTATTCCGATCACCTTACACAGGTCCACATAAGCCAGCGCGCCGCGCGCCGGCAAACCGTATACTTCCGAAACGATGGACAAGTAATTCTTCATCTGGGCGGCGTATTTCCCAGCGTTCTCGCCGCCGGTCTTGAAATCCACGACCGTCACCAGCCCGCCGTCGACTATAACGCGGTCCATGCGGAACAGGGCTCCCGACCTGTCTATAAATTCGGCTTCAACTAAGATCTGCCGGCCCTGCCCGCCGGCGAAAAGCGGCGCGCCCTGCGGGCTGTTGAGGAAAGCCAGCAGGCTTTTTACCACCTTTGCCTTGTTAAAACTGAAAGGATAGCCGGGGCTGAGCTCATCGAACAAGCCGGAAAGTTTTGCCGCCGTATCTCCGGTCAATTTTCCCAGGCGCGCCAGGATGGCATGCGCCAATTCGCCCTCCGCGGTTTCAAAGAAGCTGTTATAGGTGGGCTTCAGCGCGTCGAAGCCGGCTTCGGGCCGCGGGCCCGCGCCGGCTATCGCCACAGGCTTTGAAGCCCCGCGGCGTTCGGGCCGGCGCGCGTCCGGCTTGCCCGCTTCGAAAGGCTCAAAAAGGTCCGCCGGTTTGGGTCCCGAAGCCTCCGTCTTCCTGGCCTTGCGCAGCACCAGGTTATAAAGCTCATGGCGGGCGCGGGTGGAAACCACGTAAAGGACATTAAGGTCCTGCACATTGGAATCGGTTTTGCGCCCCTCGTAAACCGGCCTGAGCCTTGCCGACGCCTCCGCCGCGGCCTTGGTTATGTGATAGACGTGGATCTCCCCGCCCCGCTCTTCGAAATACATCGGGTCGCTCTGGTCGCGCTCTTCGTACATCAGGTTTATCACCACCGAGAAACCCAGGCCCTTGGACTTATGAAAGGTCATCACGCGCACGGCGTCGATATATTCCGGCAGGGCGATGGAGAAGACGGCGGCCTTCTCCTCGTCGGCCCCGGAGGCGTATTCTATGAAGGCGCGCGGGCTGGTGACGCCTTCCGCCTCCAGCGCGGTGACGGCGTTGAGCAGGCGCGACAGGAAAGCCTGCTCGTCGGGGAAGTTTTCGAACACTTTAAAATTCGCGTAGACCAGCGCGGCCAGCCCGTACAGCGGCAGATAGCCCACCTTGCGGAAAGGCTCGTCGAGATATTGGTCCCAATATCGTTTATACTTCTGATGGTTGCGGAAGGCCGCGTACAGCAGCCCGGCCGTATGGCCCCCGCCGCTCGGCCGCCCCCGCCGGGAATCAAAGATGAACCGCTCTATTTCCTCGCGCGGCAGGCCGGTCAGGCGGGTGAAGATATCGCCGGTTATGAAATCGGCGAAGGAGAGGTCGTCGGACGGGGTTTCCAGGAATTTGAGATAGGCGATCAGCTCCGCCACCACTTTGCGCTTGCGGATGTCCAGCGAGCTCAGCGAAGCCACCGGGATGCCGGCCTCCGTCAGCCATTCCACCACCGGCTCGATGCGCTTGTTCTTGGCCACCAGGATGGCGATCTCGTTGAGCGGGTAGCGCAGGCGCGCGCTCCGCACGGCTTCCAGCAGCCACGCCTTCTGCTGTCCGGGGTCGGCCAGGTCGTCCAGTTCCAGCACGCCGGTCTTAACATAGCCGTGCTTCAGCCTTTCCGGCCGCGCGCTCTGGGTATAGGAGGTAAGTTCGGTGATGTCCTGCCCGGCCAGCTCCGGCACGCCTTTGAGCTTTTCCTTGAAAAGGGCATCCACGTACTTCAAAACTTCTCCGTCGGAACGGTAATTCACCGGCAGGTTCGCGTATTTCAGCCCGCCGCCCAACGGCTCCAGCGAAAGGTATTCGGCGGCCGGGACGCGCCCCTCGGCGATATCGAGGAAGCTGCGCATTATGCGGTAGTCCGCGTTGCGGAACATGTAGATGGCCTGCTTGATATCCCCCACCACGAACAGCGAACCGGTCTTGGACAGGGCTTCCTCCACCAGCGGCCGGATCACGTCCCACTGCAGGCGGTTGGTGTCCTGGAACTCGTCGATCAGGAAATGCGAGATGCGCTCGCCCAGCTTCAGGTACACCTCGGGCACGTTCTCGTTCCTGATATAGGCCGCCAGCTTCTTGGCGATGTCGTTGATATGGATCACGTCGGTCTTGCCGCGCTTGACGCGCTCCAGTTCCAGCTTGAAGCGTTCGTAGATGCCCACATAAGGATGATAGTAGGCGGCGGCGTTGAGCTCGGTAAGCTCTATGACCATCTCGTTTAAATTTTCCAGGTCTTTTTCCCAGCCGGGCAGCAGGCTTTTCTTTTTGCTGCCGTTGAAGATGCCGTAGTCGAACTTATAGGCCGCCAGGAAATCTGTGAGGCTTCGGGCCGCAAGCGCGGCCAGCGCTTTTTCCTTGAACAGGGCGCGGTCGCCGTAATGCTCCACGAGGCTGCCGCAAAAATCCAGGGCCGCTCCGAATTTAGCTTTAGCCGCCGCTTCAAAATCCCCGCCGGAGGCCTTTATCAGGCCGGCGGTCCTGCCCTCCTGCGCCAGGAAACTGCTGAAGTTCTCCTTGATGCGCAGCGCCGGGTTCCAGGGATAAGAGCCGGTTTTGGGGAGCACGGCCAGGAACTTGTCCACTTCTTCGGCCGGCAGCCCGTCCCTGCCTATTTTAGAGAACATGGAGTACAGCGCCAGGTCTATGAGCAGGTCGTAGGACATGGTGATCCCCGCCTTGAGCGGCAGCTGCAGCTCGTCGACGGAGGCGCTCATCACCCGGGCCAGGAAACTGTCGATGGTCTGTATATGGAAATCGGAATAGTCGGCGATGACGCGCTCCACCAGCTCCCGGGCGCGGCGCTGCGCTTCCCCGCGGTCGAGCGTTACCAGCTCAAGGATCTCGTCCATCTTCCGGCAGTCCTTGTCCAGCGCCAGCTCTTTAAGGCAGGCGAGGATGCGGACCTTCATTTCCTTGGCGGCGTTATTAGTGAAGGTTACGGCCAGGATGCCCGACAGGTCGTTGCCGGGGACTTTTTGGGAAAGCAGGAACTGCACATAGCGCTGGGTGAGGGTATAAGTTTTGCCGGAGCCGGCCGAAGCGCTGATCAGCAGGGCGTGCGGAAACCCGAGCGTTCTATCGCTCTCCAGCACAGGACCGGCGGCTTTCCCCTTTTTGCCCATTAATATCACTATTATAAAACATTAATGCGCCCGGCAAAGCGCGGACTTTTTGTATCATATCCGGAGCAGCAAAGAAATATGCCGCATAAAGACGAAACCGAACCGGAAATTACCTGGGCGGGGCGCGCCGCCGCCTTTTTGCTGGGGCTGCTGGCCCTGGTCCTGCTCTGGGGGGCCGTCGAGGCGGTCTTCAGCCGCCTCTATTGCGCCAGGGTTCCTTCCGGCCGGCCGCCGCTGGCGGATTTCTGCGCGGAACAGCCCCTGCCTTTGCGCATAGAACCTCGCGCAGGGGGCTTAGTCCTGCTGCCGCCGCCGCCCGTACCCGGAAAAGAGAAAGCCTCCGGACAAATAACCGTGTCGGGCCGCTCCGCCGTTGTAAAAGAAACATTGCCCGAAGCCGCGGGCGGCAGAACCGGGCGCAGAGTTTTACGCGAAACCATGCGCAGCTGCCGCGGCGCCCTGATCTATCGCGCCGACTATGTCCTGGACGAATTCAACCGCAGGGAAACTCCCGGCGAGGATAAAAAAACCGCCCGGCGCTTCCTGCTGCTGATGGGTGATTCTTCCGTCTTCGGGCAGGGGCTGGGGCAGCGGGAAACCCTGGCCTTCTATTTAGGGCGGCTCCTGCCGGGCCGCAAGGTATACAACTACGGGATAAGCAGGCTTTTCCCCGGCGAGCTCCTGGACAGGGCCCGGGCCATCCCCGCCACCGGAGAACTCAGGGAAAAGACCGGCACGGTGCTGTATTTCTACAATCCGGTGCATATGCGCAGGAACATGGGCTCTTTTTTCGACATCGGCACCTGGGCCCCGCAGCGGCCTTACTATTTCGAGGACAAGAACGGCGAGATCGTAACCAGGGGCTCCCATGCTGAAACCCGGCCTTTGCGGACCCTGCTGGCGCGGCTCTTCGCCAGGTCCGCCGTAGCCGGCTATTTCAACCTGGATTGGCCCGCCAGGCCGGGCCGGGAGGATTGGCAGTTCGAAATAAAACTGCTGCTGCAGCTGCAGGCCGCCGCGCGCAAGTTCGGGACCGACAAGTTCTGCGTGGTGATCGGGCCCGACGATCCCGGCACGCCGCTGACCGGCTACCTCGAGCAGGCCGGCCTCAGGTACATAGACCTGGGCGGCTGGAAAATGCAGACCCTGACCCGGGGCGGCTCCTACATTCCCAACGACGGGCATCCCACCGCGGAAACCAACAGCCTCCTGGCCGCCGCGCTGGCCCCTTTGATCAACTGAGCCGGCGCGGTCCGCCGGGCCGCCGCCGCGACACCTCCGAAAACCTTCACAAGGGCCCAGGGAAGCTGGGCCTTTTTTCCAGCTTTTAAAGGAATAAATGCCCATACGCCGCGGCGCGCCGGCTGTTAGACTATCTGTACGATGAAACACAAAACGCGCATTTTTACGGCCGCCCTGCTCCTCTCCGCTTTAACCCTGCCCCTGCACGCGCAAACCGCCCTGGAACAAGTTTCTTTCCTGGCCCCCGGCATAGAATTCTCCGCGCCGCAGCCCGCCCTTAAAAACGCGGAAGAACCCGGCCTTACCCCGGAGCAGGCCCGGGCGAAGCTGGCGCTGTTCAATTACCAGAAGTCCGACGTGCTGGCCGTTAAAAGAGGCGCCCCCTCCGTTCACAAAAGCTACTCGCTGGAAAAGATAGAGCTGCGCCTCAACGACCCGCTGCGGCAGATAGGCGAATATACGCAGCGCTACCAGTACTACAGGACCGCGCAGCCCGGCCCGCGCCCGACGGTGCTGGTTTTTTCCCCCTTCAGCGGAGCCAAGACCATAGACGCCTGGGCCGCCCTGCACTTCGCGAAAAAAGGTTATAACGCCGTCGTCATCGTCCCGGCGCAATCGCTGGCCGACAAGACGCGCCCGCTCGACCAGACCGACGATCTGCTGATCCGGGAAACCATCAGCGCCAGGATCTGCATTGACCTGCTCGAAACCTTCCCCGAAGTGGACAGCTCGAAGATCTACGCCACCGGCATAAGCATGGGCGGGATCAGGACCACCCTGGCCTTCGGCGTCGAACCCAGGATAAAGAAGGCCGCCGAGGTAGTGGGCGGCGGCGATCTGCCCGGCGTCATCGCCGACACGCATTTCTCGCTGCTCAGGAAGACGCGCGACGCAAGGATGAAGATCGAGGGCATAGCGACCCTGGCCGAATTCAGGACCTACATGAAAAAGGTCATGACCGTCGACCCGATGGATTTCGGGAGCCTGAGAAACCCCGAAGACCTCATGGTAATGATGGGCCGCGGCGACACTTATGTGCGCGACGCCTACCAGAAAAAACTTTACAACGCCTTCTCCCGGCCGCTGGAGGGGAGATTCCCCGTCCTGAAAACCACGGGCCAGGGCCATATCATCACGGCGGTCAACGCTACCACGCACGTGGAGCTCTTAAAACAATTCTTTGAGCGTTAGAGCGCCGGCTCCAGGCCCTCTTCGGACACGAACGCCGTAAACAACGCCGCCGCGGAAGCCTCCGCGGCGTTGTGCGCTCCGACCGTAGTATTGTATTTAACCCCCGCCGCGCGCCGGCTAGGGCCGTTCAGGCGCGAAGCCGTTCAGCCTTTTTTGTATCTGTTTTTTAAGGGCTTCGCTGCCGGCCAGCTGCAGCGCCAGCCTGTAGTTGCGTATGGCTTCTTCGGTCCTGTCTTCTTTTTCCAGGCAATACGCGAGGCCGTAATAGGCGTTCTCCCTGGCAGCGCCCGCCGCCCGCCCCTCTCCGGCCAGCTCTATCGCCCGTTCAAAATGCTTTTTAGCGGCCCTGTATTTTCCCTGCCTGAACAGCGCGGCCCCGCGCCTTTCAGAAATATACGCCAGCTTCGGGTCGTCCTCCGGCAGCAGTTTTGCCGCCATGGCGTAAATCTGCTCCGCCTCTTTGGCCTGCCCCGTACGCATCAGCGCGTCAGCCAGCGCCAGGTTTAACTGCGGCTCGTCCGCTTTTATAGCCAGCGCCCCGGAGTACTCCTCCGCCGCCCTGGCGTAATTCTGTTTTAAGGCGCTTTCCCTGCCGGCGGCCGCAAGCCGGTTGTATTCGGCCAGGTCGACAGCGGGCGCAGCCGGCTTTACCGGGGCGGGCGGCTTTACCGGCGCGGCCGCTTTTAATATCGCCGTCACGTCGTCGCCCCACCTGTACCCTACGCTCAGGCGGTGGGCGGCCCCCAGCTCGCCGGAAGGGACAAAAGCGTAATCGAAATTAAGTTCGCTGAGCCTGTACCCCAGGCCGGCGGTTATCCCGGGCCCGGCGGCGTTGCGGGCGGAATAGCCGAGGCGCACGGGGAAGGTCTTCGACACTATCACTTCCAGGCCGGCCGCCGCCAGCGCGTCTTCCCCCCTGGCTTTGGTCACGTCCATGGACAGGGAGCAGGGCAGTTCCTTCATTTTAAAGCTGTAGGCCGCGCCCAGGCGCAGGTTCATCGGCAGTTTTTCTTTGCCGCTCTGAAATTTAACGTCGGGCCCCAGGTTCTGCACCGCGGCGCCGAACACGGCTTTTTCCAGGATGGGCGGGAAGTAAAGGAGGCCGATATCAAAACCGAAGCCCTGGCCGGAGATCCCGGCGATGTTTTCTTTTATGTACCTGAAGCCGGCGCCCGCCGCTAAATTAGTGCCTAACGCCCCGCCGTACCCCCCGCCCAGCGCCATGTCGGTCAGGCCCACTCCGCCCAATCCCGTGCCGGCGTGGTTGTTGGTCAGGGTCCGGCGCACGGAGCCGAAGCTGAGGTAATTAAGGGACAGGCCCCAGCCCTGCGGGGAAGCGTAAGCCAGGTATTCCTGCGTTATCTCCTGTAAATACTGGTTGTGCATGAAGACTACCTGCTGCTGTTTTATTTCGCCCAGGCCGGCCGGGTTATACTGCAGGGCGTTGGCGTCCCGCGCCAGGGCAGTATACGCGCCGCCCAGCGCCACCGGCCGCGCGCCAGCGTCCAGGAACAAAAAATTGAACGGGTCGGCCCCCGCGGAGGCGGCCAGGGCGGCCCGCGGGCAGGCCAGTAAAAGAAGGAGGAGCAGTTGCGTCTTCATCTTACCACCAGCAGTTTTTTAACCGCCGCCTTATGCCCCGGGCTGGAGATCACGGCCAGGTAACCGCCCGAGGCCGCGTCCTTCCCGTCGTCATTCTTCACGTTCCACTGCAGCTTCCCGGAGGAATTGGAGGAGCTAAAATGCGCCACCAGCTGCCCGGTCAGCGTATAGATCTTTATGCCGGCGGACGCCGGCAGGCCGTCAAAAACTATCCCCGTATCGAAGTCGCCGGCGACATAAGGCTTGCCGTTATACGGGTCCGCGTCGTTGGGCACATACGGCACCGGGTACACTTCCACGTCGTCCAGGTCCGAACCCAGCGGCACGAAAAGGGCGAAGAAGCTGAAGTGCGGCGTGTTGCCGGTCACCGTCTTCGACGAGAGGTCCACGTACGACGCGAAATCCCTCTGCCACGGCCCCAGCAGCGTAGCCGCCGAATACATGCGCAGGGTTTCCGCCCTGGCGCCGGTCACGTCCTCCAGCCCGTCCCCGTTATCGTCTTTGAAGGAAAGCGTGACCGCGGCGGTCTGCCCGCCGGAAAGCAGCTTCTGGCTGTTGGAAAGGGAGATCTCCAGCACCGCCCCGCAGGCCTGCGCGTCGGCCGGCGCGGGCGGAACGGCGGCCGGGCTGTTGACGACCGTGACGGTAACCGTGGAAGCGCTGAGCGCGCCGGCGGGGATCAGCACCCTGTTCACCTGGGAGGAGACGGCGTCGCCGGACTGCACGACGTTCGCCACGGCATTATGGACCCGCTGTGTTTTTTCTATCGAGCCGGCGCCCTGGCTGTTCTCGCTGATATCGGCCTCCGGGTCGCCGAAAGCCGTTACGGTCACGCCTATGGCCGGGGCCGACGAATCCTCGACGTCCTGGAGGTCCGAGGCCACCGCCCGCAGGTCATAGCCCGTCGTGGCCAGGCTCAGCACGTTCCAGTGCACCAGGTAAGGGGGCTCCGTGTCGGGATTGGGATGGTTCACGCTGGCGGCGGGGATCTCCAGCCACTCCGCGGAGGTGGACGCCTTATACTGGAAGCTCACCTGCTTGACCTGGGCTGCCGCGCCCGCAGTCAGTTCGGCCATTACCGTAACGCGGTTGCCGGTTATCTTCCTGCCGGACTGCGGCACCTTAACGGCCGCGCCCAGGGCCGCCAGCGCGTCCATGGCCGCGGCCGAGGCCGTAACGCCGGTGTTTAATTCCTGGGTGCCGCAAAGCTCGGCCCGCACGCCGAAACGGTAGGCCGCGCTGGAGACCAGCACGCCCGCGCCCGTGGTATAGCTTGTTACGCTGGACGCGACCACGGCGAGCGGCGTGAGGTAGTCGATAGTCCCGGTACCGCTGTCGTAATAGATCGAATAATGCGTTACCCGGCCGGACAGGGACGGTTCCCACGCGAGGCGGACCAGGTTGCCGGCCAGCGATTCCGCCGTAAGGCTGCCGGGAGGCAGGGGCATCACGCCCTTGGTGAGGAAGTTCAGCGTGGAGGAATACAGGGTGTACACGTTGCTGTTGTTCTTATTGCGGATGCGGAAATAATAGCTGGTGCAGGCCGCTAACCCTTCGTCGGTAAATTCAAGGTCCGGAGCCGCCAGCACAGTGGCGAAGCTCAGGTTATCGGTAGAGCGCTGCACCTCGGCCGCGACGCCGGGCGGGTTGTTATTTAGCTCCCAGGTTATGACCGCGCTGGTAATATAGACAGCGGAGACGGCTTCCCCGCCCGGCGGATACGCGAAAGTGCGCACGGAGGGAGAGTTGGAAGACTGCGGCATAATGCCC
The DNA here is from genome assembly GCA_035353595.1 of Elusimicrobiales bacterium. Classification (GTDB taxonomy): domain Bacteria; phylum Elusimicrobiota; class Elusimicrobia; order Elusimicrobiales; family UBA9959; genus UBA9959. The sequence goes on from DAOPZW010000023.1 coordinate 19,003, forward strand.
GAGCCGTTGACCACCGCCGTCCTCAGGCTGTACAGGCTGTTGGCCTCCAGCCCCGTCTGAACGAAGGGCGGCGCCTCCACCGAGCCGATGAGCGTGGCCGGCTCGCTGGAGGGATAAAGATTATAGCCCAGGGCGGTGGCCGCGGGGTTCCAGTTCCAGCTGATGGAATCCGGCCCCAGCACCGTTCCGAAAGGGCGCGGCGAAGTTATCATCAGGGTAGGCGCCACCAGCATGGCCGGCGCCGTGAGCGTTCCCAGGGCGTTTTCGGCGCGCACCCGGAAATAATAAGAAGTGGAATGCTGCAGGCCGGAAACCGTGGCGCTGGTCAGCGTCGTCCGCGCGGTCACGGTCGCGCCGGTTTCAGCCCACGAATCCAGCCGGTACCAGATGCCGGGCGGATTGGTGTTCGCGTTCCACTGCACGGTTACGGAGTTGGACGTGACAGCGACGGGCCCGGTGGACAAGTCCAGCGGCAGGGCGGACAGAGTGTAGGTGCTTACCGGCGGCGACTGCAGGCCTTCACCGGCCAGGTTCACGGCCGAGACCAGGATCCCGTTGGAAGTGTTGGTGGAAAGCCCGGTCTCGACGTAGAGGGGCACCGTTACCGTAGCGATATTGGTGGCGTCCGAAGCGGCGTAGATCTTATAGGCGGAGGCGCTGGCGGACGCGGCCCAGCTCCAGGAAATAGCGGCAGCGTCCAGCGGCAGGCCCGTCAGCGCGTCCGGCGCGGCTGGCAGCGTATAGCCGGCGGCGTAAACGCCCGTGAACGCGGTCAGGAAGCCGGCGGCGTTCAAAGCGGCGACGTCGTAATAGTAGGAGGCGCCGGCTTCCAGCCCGGTTACCGTGGTGTAAGTGGACGCGGCCACAACGGCGGTGGTGACCTCCGCCGTGAAATTCGCGGAGGTGGAATACTTGAGCGCGTAGCTGGTGCCGGGGTCGGGGTTGCCGCCGGCGCTCCATTCCACATGCTGCGTTGTGGAGCTCCAGGCCGTGATGGCCGGCGCTCCGGGCAGCCCCGCCAGGGTGTAGCCCGCGGCCGGCGCGCCGGTAAACTGCGTCGGCAGGCCGTCGGCGTTGAACGCGGCCGCGTCGTAATAATACGAGGTATTGGCCGCCAGGCCCGTGGCCGTGGTAAAGGTGGAGGCCAGCACCACCGTGGTAGTGACGCTAGCGGTAAAGTCCGCGGAAGTGGAATACTTCAGCCGGTAGCCGGTGCCCTCGGGATTCGCGCCGGGATTCCAGGCTACGGTTTGCTCCGACGAGCTCCGGCTTACTATGTAAGGCGCCCCGGGCAGGCCCGCCAGGGTGTAGCCCGCGGCCGGCGCGCCGGTAAACTGCGTCGGCAAGCCGTCGGAATTAACGGCGGCGGCGGCGTAGTAGTACGAGGTATTGGGCAGCAGGCCCGCCGCCGTGGTAAAGGTGGAGGAAACCACTACCGTGGTGGTCAGCCGGGCGTCGAAATCCGGGGCGGTGGAATATTTAAGCCGGTAGCTGGTACCGGAGGCCGGGTTCGTGCCGTCGCCCCATTCAACATGCTGCGTGGAGGAGCTCCGGGCGGTGATGGCCGGCGCGCCCGGGACGGCCGCCAGCGTATACGCGCTGGCCGGCGGCGACTTAAGGCCTTCGCCCGCCGTGTTCTCCGCCGCTACCAGGATCCCGTTGGAAGTGTTGGTGGACAGGCCGGTTTCCAGGTAGGCCGGCCCCGGCACGGCCGCAATGAGCGTTTCCGTCTCGGAGGCGGCGTAGATCCGGTAGCCGGTTGCGCTGTCGACCGCGGCCCAGGTCCAGGAAATAGAGGAGACTCCCTGCACGGCGCCCGCGGGCGCGCCGGGCTCGGAAGGAAGGGTGTAGCCGGCCGCCGGCGCGCCGGTGAAATCGGTAGGGACTCCGCCGTGGTTCAGGGCCGCGACGTCGTAGTAATAGGAAGTGCCGGGGTCCAGCCACATTACCACCGGGAAGGTGGAGGTTACCACCGCCGCTGTGGTGACCGCCGGGAAGAAATCCACGGAGGTTGAACGCTTCAGCAGGTAGCTGGTGCCCGGGTCGGGATTCGTGCCGTCGTCCCACGTAACGGTCTGCGTGGTGGAACTCCGGGCCGTTATGGAAGGGTTACCGGGCGGGGCCGCCAGGGTATACGTGCTTACCGCAACCGACTTAAGGCCTTCGCCGGACAGGTTCACCGCCGCCACCAGTATGCCGTTGGAAGTATTGGTGGACAGGCCGAGCTCGAGAAAAGACGGCTCCGCTACCGCAGCGATCATCGTCGCCGTCTCCGAGGCGGCGTAGATATTGTAACTGGTGGCGCTGGTGGACGCGGCCCAGGTCCACTGCACGGAAGAAACCCCCAGCGGCGTGCCGGCGGGCGCGCCGGGAGCCGGCGGCAGGGTATAAGCCGCGGCCGGCATATTCGTGAAAGAGGTAGAAATCCCGTCCCCGTTCACGGCGGCCACATCATAGTAGTAAGAAGTGCCGGCCAAAAGCCCGGACACCGTGGTGAACGTGGAGTTCACCAGCTTGAAGCCGGTCACCTGGGCCGCAAAATCCGGGGAGGTGGAATACTTCACCAGGAAGCCGGTGCCCACCGGATTCACGCCGTCGGCCCATTCGATATGCTGCGTCGTGGAGCTCCGTAACGTGATGACCGGATTGCCGGGCAGGGCCGCCAGGGTATGGGTGCTCACGGGGGAGCACCTTTCGCCCTCGCCGGCGGGGTTGACGATGGAAACGCTCACCTCGGTAATGGTGTTGGTGGAAATATTGGAATGGATATAAGAAGGGCCGGTAACTTCGGCCAGCACGATCGGAGGGTATTGATAGATCCTGTACTTCAAGGCGCCGGCGGACGCGGTCCAGGTCCACGAGACAGAAGAGACGCTTATGCCCGCCCCGGCCAGCGCGGAAGGCGCGGGCGGCAGCGTGTAACCGCTGAGCACGGACCCCGCGTAAGCGCCCAGGACACCCGCGCCGTTAAGGGCCGCCACCCTGTAATAGTAGGAGGTGTCCGGCGTGAGCCCCGTTATCTGGGTAAAGGTGGAGTTCACTACCACCGCCGTGCTGACGGAGCGCGTAAAATTACTGGAAGTGGAGCGCTCCAGCTGGTAACTTGTCCCGGGCTCCGGGTTCACGCCCGGCGGCCATTCCAGGTCCTGCGTGGTGGTGGTCCAGCCGGTGAAGGCCGGGTAACCGGGCACCGCGGCCAGGGTATAACCGGCGGCCGGCGCGCCGGAATCCCCGGTCTGAACGCCGTTCCTGTTGATGGCGGCGGCTTCATAATAGTAAGAAGTGTTGGGCGTCAGGTCGAGAAAGGTCGTGAAGGTGGAGCCGAACACCGCGGCGGTAGTCACGGCCGCCTCGAATAGCGGGGAAGTGGAACAACGGACGCGGTAGCTGGTGCCGGGGTCGGGATTGCCGTTGGGCGCCCAGGACACGGACTGCCTTATATCCGTAGCGCTGTAAATTACCGGCCCCCCCGGGATGGCCGCCATGGTGTAAGAACTGACGGGCACTTCCGTATAAGGAGTCGCGGCGTCGCTGTTGTTGACCGCGGCCACATCGTAAAAATAGGAAGTATTGGGAATAAGCCCGGTCACCTTGGTAATGGTCGAGGTCACCACCGTGACGGTGGTAAAAGCCGCCTGGAAGTCCGAAGTGGTGGAATACTTCAGCCGGTAATGGGTGTCTGGGTAGGGATTGCCGCGCCTGTCCCAGATCACGGTCTGGGCGGTATCGCTGGAGGCGCTTATGGCCGGCTCGCCGGGCACCGCGGCCAGGGTATAAGTGCTGACCGCGTCCGCTTTCTCGCTTTCGCCCGACAGGTTCACCACGGCTACCTGCACCCCGTTCAGCGTGTTGGAAGAAAGATCGGTCTGAATGAAAGGCGGCGCGGCCACGGTAGCTACCAGCGTACCCGTCCCCGCCTTATAGATCTTGTAGCCGGCCGCGGTAGCGGTGGAATTCCAGGTCCAGCGGATGGAATCGGCCGTCCACCCCGCGCCCGCCAGCCCGGTAGGGGCCCCCGTCAGGGTGGGCATCGCCAGCGGGGCGCCCGCCGGAGTCAGGCTGTCGGAACCGCTCCTCGCGCGCACCGTGAAATAATAGGAAGTCGCCCCGAGCAGCCCGCTGAGAGCCGCGCTGCTGAGGGTAGTCGTTATGGTAGTAGTCGAGCCGCCCAGCGTCCAGTAATCCAGGCGGTACTGCGTACCCGCCGGGTTCTGGTTAGCGTCCCACTGCATCTCCATGGTGCTGGTGCTGGTAAGCGCCGGGCCGCTGGACAAATTCACCGGCGCCGCCGCGAAAGTGTAGGTGCTGACGGGCGGCGACTTAAGACCCTCCCCCTCCAGGTTGACGGCCGAAACGATTATGCCGTTGGAAGTATTGGTGGAAAGGCCCAGCTGCAGGTAAGGCGGGGCCGCCTGCACCGCCTTCAGGACCAGCGGGGCGGTGGCGCAATAGATCCGGTAAGTTATGGCGCTGGTGGACGCCTCCCAGTCCCAAAGGATCGAGGTGCTGTCCTGCACGGCCGGCACGGGCGTTCCGGGCGCGGCAGGCAGGGTGTAACCTGCGGTGGTCAGCCCGGTGAAATCTGTCTGTATAGCGTCGTTGTTGAGGGCGGCCACGTCGTAATAGTAGGAGGTGCCGGCGTCCAGCCCGGTTACGGTGGCAAAAGTGGAAGCGGCCACCACGAGGAACGGCGGGATGAAATCCGCGGACGTGGAATATTTCAGGCGGTAGCTGGTCCCCGGGTCCGGGTTCCCGCCGGAGTCCCAGGCCAGGCTTTGCGTAAAGGAACTGCGCCCGGTAAGGTACGGCCCGCCGGGGGTCGCGGCCAGGGTGCCCGCGCTGGACGGCCCGGCAAAGAGCGTGCGCACCCCGGCGTCGTTGACCGCGGCCACGGAAAAATAATAAGAAGTGTTGGCGGTCAGCTGGTCCACAGTGGCGAAAGTGGAGAGCACGACGGTGACGGTGGTTACCGGAGCCAGGAAGGCAGGGGAGACTGAATATTTAAGGCGGTAAGCGGTGCCCGGGTCCGGATTGCCGCCGTCGCTCCATTCCAGGGTCTGCGTGGCGGAACTGCGGGCCGTGATCGCGGGGAGGCCGGGCTGCGCGGCCAGCGTATAGGTGGAGATGACCGCCGAGGCGGGGGTCTCGGTGCCGTCGATATTTCTGGCCTTGGCCGTGAACTCATAGCGGGTATTCGGAATAAGGTCTTTATACGCCACAGCCACGCCGGGATCGTATTCTTCGTTCTGGCCCAGGAAATTACCATTATACCCGCCCAGCGCGTAGATCCTGCCCTGCGCGGCGGCGGCGGCCATGCCGAAACGCGCCGTAGGCACATCCGCCCTTGAGACCCAGGCGTTGACCGCGGGATTGTATTCCTCATTGACCGCCATCGCCCCGGGCGTACCGCCGAAAGCATAAACCTTCCCGCCCGCCGCCGCGGCGGCCAGCAGTTTCCTGGCCGTAGGCATCGCCGCTTTTACCGCCCAGGAATTTGCCGCGGGGTTATATTCCTCGTTCTTATTATAGATCGACGAGCCGTTGGTGCCGCCCAGCGCGTAAATCCTGCCGGCGACGGCCGCGGCCGCCAGCTCATACCTGGTTGACGGCATGTCGGCTTTTACGGTCCAGGCGTCCGTCTCGGGGTCGTATTCCTCGTTAACCCCCGTGGCCGCGGGCGTACCGCCGATGGCGTAAATTTTCCCGTTGAAACCCACGGCGGCCAGCGAACGCCGGGCTGTAGGCATGCCGGCCCTGGGCGTCCAGCTGTTGGTTTC
>DAOPZW010000024.1:0-24456 GCA_035353595.1 Elusimicrobiales bacterium
GGCGATAAGGTAGCGGCGCACGCCGGTCCAGTCGCCCTCGCTGTGGTCGTCGCCTTCCGGCTGGCCGTTCATGCGGCCCAGCTCGGCCACGATGTTGACCCTGGCCGTGCTGCCGACCAGCTCCAGCTGGTTCATGTCCATCATGGCGGAACTTTCCAGGTTATTCTTGCCGTTGACGAAATACATGACGGTCCAGTCCGCCAGGGGAGCGGGCGCGGCCTTGGGGGCCGGGGAGAACGCGGCGGGAATGTCCGCCGCCAGGGTGGAGTCCAGTTTAAAATCAGCGGCGGCAACCGACAGGGGCAGGCAAAGGGCGGACAGCAGGAATTTGAAATTCATCAGCTAAATTATAGAGGGGGAAAATGGCTTGCGGGAGTGTCCAAAGACCTAAGCCGGGCGTGGGCCCGGAGCGGAACGGAACCGGGCGAAGAAGGACAACGCCTTCTGCTTTTCCTCCGGCAGGAAGAAGCCGGCGGCCAGCAGCGCGAAAGGATAGGCGGCCAGCGCCGCAAAACGGTAGGCGGTCCACTGCCAGCCGGAGCCCCAGCCGGCCAGGGCCGGGGCGCCCAGAGCCAGCGCCAGCACCGCGATCGCACCGAGGCGCCGGAGTTCGTACGGCACCGGGAAATAGCGGCGCCCGTAATAATACACCGTCAAAGCCATAACACAATATGCGGCGAAGGCCGCCCACGGCGGGCCGTAGATGCCGAACAGCGGGATAAGGATGAAATTAGCCGCCAGGTTCACCAGCGCGCCGGAAAGCGTGGCCAGCATGATGACCTTGGTCTTCTTGGCGATGATGATCGGGGCCAGCAGGTTCACATAGATCCCGTTGACCAGGTAGGCGAACATCACCACCGGCACGATGGAGAGGCCGGACCAGTAGCTTTCATGGATGAGGGCGCGGCCGGCCACGTGCAGGCGGGCCAGGTCCCCGATGAAGAAAGAGAACGCCATGCCGATCCAGACCAGCGCCAGCGTGAAATAGGTCAGCACGCGCGCGAACACCGCCGGGCCGCCGGGCTTGTCGGCGCGCTCCAGGAAAAAAGGCCGCCAGGCCTGGTCGAACATACTGACTAGCAGCACCATGAAGATACCCAGGCGGTAGTTGGCCTGGTAAATGCCCACGGCGGCTTCGCCGGACAGGCGCAGCAGGATGGGGCGGTCTATGACCTGCACGGCCATGGCGCCCAGGCCGGCCGGCAGCAGCGGCAGGGAATAATCCACCAGCTTGCGGAACAGTTCCGGGTCGAAGGTGAAAGTGAAACGCTTGGGCACGGCGGCCACGGAGAACAGCGAGGAGATGAGGTTGGCCAGGAAGACACCTTCGATCCCCATGTGCAGGCGGGTGAGGAAGATGATGTTAAGCGCGACGTTGAGCGTTATAGAAGCCATGCGCACGCCGGCGAAGTAGAAAGGCTTGTGCGCCATGCGCAGATCGGCGAAGGGCAGGACGTTGATACTGTCCAAAAAGAGTATGGCCGCCGCGTAGAGCACCAGGTTGCCGCGCTGGGCCCCGATGCCGCCCAGCTGCGCCCAGAAACCCGGGGCCAGCGCCAGCGCCAGGGAGAACGCCAACGAAGTTACCAGCACGCAGGAATAGGCAGTGGAGAACGCTTTTTCCCGGTGGGCATAATGGCGCATATACGCCTGGTCCATGCCGTACTGGTAGAGGATATTGAGGAAAGCGATGTAGGAGAACACCGTGGCCACCACGCCGTACTCCGCCGGCAGAAGGCAGTGGGTGTAGAAAGGCATCAGCAGAAAATTGAGCAGGCGGGCGCCCACCGTGGAAAGGCCGTAGATCAGTGATTCTTTTCCGAGCGCTTTGAGGTCTTTGAGCATGGCGGACAACTACAGTTTAGCAAATGACGGCGGACGGGCAAATAAGATATAATAGGTACTTCCGCAGATGCAGAAGGGGGAATATGGAAGGATTCACAAAAGAACAAGCACCAGAATGCGGCGCCTGCCGTTTCAAGACCAGTTGTATATACAGCAAACTCGACGCGAAGGCGCAGAAAGCCTGGAACGAGATCAGGCTCGCCCGCAAATTCAAGGACGACGAGGAGATCTACGCCGAGGGGCAGCAGTCGCACGGCGTCTACACCGTCTGCAAAGGCCGGGCTAAAGTTTTCTCCACCGACGCCCGGGGCCAGCAGATGATAACCTCGATACGCCACCCCGGCGAGACTTTCGGGCAGATATCCCTTTTTTCGGAGAAAGAGCAGTTCTGCGACAGCAGGACCATGGGCGACACCATCCTGTCTTTCGTCGACAAAAAAAAGCTGGAAGAGTTCATGGACGGGCACACCGGGACCTATAAACTTTTCCTGCACAAGATCGCCACCGAGATGCGCTCGCTGCACCTCAGGCTCAACGACACGGCCTACAAACCCGCCCGCTCAAAGGTAGCGCAGGCGCTCATCAACGCCATCTCTTACAAGTCCAAGGACACCGCCACCCCCGCCATACACGGGCTCAAGCGCACGGAGATCGCCGAGATCACCGGCCTGGCGCTGGAAACAGTGGTGCGCGCGCTGGCTGAACTGGAAAAGCGCCACATCATAAAGCGCGAGCCCAAAGCCATAAAGATACTGGACTACGCAACCCTGACCAAGGTGGCCGACCCCCACAGCGCCAGGAAATAAGCCGACCCCTCGAAAAAGAAGAAGGGACAGCTTTCAGGCTGTCCCTTCTTTTCTTTGGAGGTGCGGCGCCGGGGACTCTTTTCCGGGGGTTTCCGGACCCCGACTTGGGCTTGCAGTCAATGGAGGGGGAGGATAAGGGCGGCCTCGCTAGCCGACCCGGCCCCCGGGAAAGAGTCCCCGGCGGCGCACCGAACCCTCTTAGTTAGTCCCGAACATCCGGTCGCCGGCGTCGCCCAGGCCCGGCACTATATACCCTTTGCTGTTAAGTTTCTCGTCTACCGCGCCGACGTAAATAGGCATCTCCGGGTGGGCCGCGGCCAGGCGCCGGATGCCTTCCTGCGCCGCCAGCATGCAGACGAAACAGATATGTTTGGCGCCGCGGCTCTTCATGATCTCCACGGCCTCCACCGCCGAGCCGCCCGTGGCCAGCATCGGGTCCGCTATCACCACCAGGTCGTTGGCGACGTTCTCCGGCAGCCGCACGTAATACTTTACCGGCTTCAAAGTTTCCTCGTCGCGGTAAATACCTATATGGGCCAGCTTCGCCTCGGGATGCAGCTTGACCAGCCCGTCCACCATCCCCAGGCCGGCCCGCAGGATGGCGACAAAGACCAGGTCCTGCGACAGCGCCATGGAATCAGCCACGCCGACGGGCGTGCGCACCTTTACGCCTTTGACCCTGGCGTTGGCCAGGGCGTCGCAGCCCAGCAGCATGCCTATCTCGCCCATCAGCCGCCTGAAATCCGCCACATTGGTGCGCCTGTCGCGCAGCCGGGAGATCTTGTGCAGCACCAGCGGGTGCTTCGAGATATGAACGTTCTTCATGCGGGCTCCTATTTGATTATTTCCCTGATCAGCGGCTCTTTGCGCGGGGCCTTGGGGCCGTAAGCCAGAGAGGACTCGAACATTTTCACCCCGTCGGCCAGGCGGGCCGGCGTGGAAGCGTAAGTCCGGGCGATAACGTCGCCGGGGACCACGCGGTCGCCGGGTTTCTTTTCAAGGATGAAACCGGCGCCGAAATCCACGACGTCCTCGGCCTTGGCGCGGCCGGCGCCCAGCGCCACGCTGGCGAACCCGACGGTGCGGGCTTCCATCGCGGTGAGGAAACCGGCTTTTTTCGCTTTTATTTCCTTCACGAGTTTAGCCTTGGGCATAAAGCGGTCGGGGTCGTTGACCACCCGCACGTCCCCGCCCTGCCACTTCACCATCAGGCGGAACTTTTCCAGCGCGCTGCCGTCGGCGATGGCGGCGCGGGCCTTCGCCTCGCCCTCCTCGGCCGAGCGGGACTTGCCGCCCAGGTAGATCATCCAGCCCGCCAGCACTTCGAGCACCCGCATGAAATCAGCGGGCCCCTTTTCGCCGGCCAGTATCTTCACGGACTGGGAGATCTCTATGCCGTTGCCGACGGCCAGCCCCAGCGGCTCGTTCATGGCGGACATCACGGCCACGCAGCGTATGCCCAGCAGCTTCGAGGTCTTCATCAGCGCTACGGCCAGCTCGCGGCTCCGCTTGAAATCCTTGAGGAAGGCGCCGGAGCCATATTTCACGTCCATCACCAGGCCGGTGATATCCTCGGCGTATTTCTTGGAAAGTATGCTGGCCACTATCAGCGGCAGCGCTTCCACCGTGCAGGAGGCGTCGCGCAGCGCGTAAAGCTTCTTGTCGGCTGGAGCGAGCTGCGCGGTCTGGCCGAACATCGACAGGCCCGAAGCTTTGAGCTGTTTCACGATATAGCCGGGCTCGAGCCGGACCTTAAAGCCCTTTATGGCTTCCAGTTTGTCCAGCGTACCGCCGGTGTGGCCCAGGCCCCGGCCGCTCATCATGGGCACTACCACGCCGCAGGCCGCCGCCACGGGGGCCAGCGCAACGGAGATGCCGTCGCCCACGCCGCCGGTGGAATGCTTGTCTACCTTCATGCCCTTAATGGCGGAAAGGTCCAGTTTTTTTCCGGACTGCGCCATAGCCCGGGTAAGCCCGGCGGTCTCCGCCGGGGTCAGGCCGTTGAGGAAGGCCGCCATCAGCCAGGCGGAAAGCTGGTAGTCGGGCACGGAGCCGTCGGCGGCGCCGGCGGAAATGAATTCCAGTTCGGCCGCGGTCATCTCCAGACCGGAACGTTTCTTCAGCAGCAAGTCGAGCATTCTCATGATTTTTATCCCCTTTAAACTGCTTTAGATTTAAGCAGGCCTTCGAGCAGAGCCCGCATTTTTATCGAAACTTTTTCGCCCAGTTCCAGCACTTCTTCGTGCGTGAGCGCGGCCTTCGAGATCCCGCTGCAGAAATTGGAGATCCAGCAGACGCCGGCCACGCGCAGCTTGAGCTGCCGGGCCGCGATGGTTTCCGGCACCACGGACATGCCCGCAATGTCACCGCCCATCATCCGGTACATCCTGACTTCGGCCGGGGTTTCGTAGGAAGGCCCGGTCACGGCCGCGTAAACGCCCGGCGTGGCGCGTATTTTCAGCCCCTTGGCCAGCTTCAGGACCTCCTTGCGCAGGGCGGAGTCGTAAGGCTCGTTCATGTCGGGGAACATGGCCCCGAAAGCCTCGTGGTAATTGCCCATCAGCGGATTGGAGCCCATAAGGTTTATGTGGTCTTTGAGGATCAGCATGTCGCCGGGCTTGATAGCCGGCTTCAGCGAACCCACGGCCGCGGTGAGGACGAGGTTCTTCACGCCCAGCGCCGCCAGCACGCGTATGGGGAAAGCTATGAAGTTCAGCGGCCGGCCCTCGTAATAATGGAAGCGGCCGCGCATCATCACCACGTCCTTGCCGGCCATGCGCCCGAAGATCAGCTCGCCGGCATGGCCTTTTACCGTGGTGGCGGGAAAACCCGGGATATCTTTATAGGGGACCGAAAGCCTGTCCTCGACGCGGGGCAGGCAGTTGCTGAGACCAGAGCCCGCGATTATCGCCGCAACCGGCTTGAAGCCGGCGGCCTTTTTTTTAAGCCAGCCCGAGGTTTTTTCCACGTTCGCAAGTATTTCAGAAGGTTCCATGAATGCTCCTTGGTTGAAAGGGTCAGCGTCAGAAGCCGAACCCGTCGGCGGTGAAAGCGTCCTCGATATGCTCCGGTTCGCTGCCCGGCACTATGCCTATAAAGTCGAACCTGAAAGTTTCCGCTTCAGGCCGGCAGGCTTTAAGATAAGCCATCGCCGTCTTTATTATCTTCGCCCGTTTCGCCGGCGTAACGCTGTCGGCGGGAGAGCCGTACCCGGCATTGGAGCGCTCCCGCACTTCCACGAACACCACCGTATCGTCCCTGCGCGCCACGATATCCAGCTCGCCCAGCGGGCAGGCCCAGTTGCGGTCCACTATCTCGTAGCCCGCGGCCTTTAAGAACAGGGCGGCCTGCTCTTCATACTTAGCGCCCTTGTCGTTCACCGGCCGGCCCCCTGGGCGGCGGCTTTGCGGACCGGGGCGAAACTCAGGCGGTGCTCCGGGCAGGGCCCGAGGCGGTTCAGGGCCTCCAGGTGCGCGGCCGTGCCGTAGCCCTTGTGTCCCGCCAGCCCGTACCCGGGATGGCGCCGCTCCAGCACGTCCAGCCAGCGGTCCCGCAGCACCTTAGCGAAAATACTGGCGGCGGCTATAGAAATCGATTTCGCGTCGCCGTCTATCACCGGCTGCTGGGCGCAGCCTTCCACGCGTTTTACGGGATACGGCCCGTCGACGAGCAGCAGGGCCCCGGCTGGCGCGGCGCCCGTTGAAGAGAGCAGGCGCCTGACGGCGGCGCCCATGGCGTTAAAAGTGGCTTCAAGAATATTGACCCTGTCTATTTCCGCCGCCGAAGCGAAGCCGAAGCCGAAACGCACGCCGGATTCCAGCATCAGTTTAAAGGCGCGCTGCCGCTTTAAAGGGGAAAGCTTTTTGCTGTCGTTTACGAGGGAGGAAATAAGAGGATGGGCTGAAACCGGGACCCAGGCCGCGCAGGCGGTAACCGGGCCGGCCAAAGGCCCGCGCCCGGCTTCGTCAACGCCCACAAGCAAAGCCGGCTTGTGGTTTTCAAGGAGTTCAAGGTCAAATCTGCAGAGGGGCACTATTATGCCTTAGCCTGCCTTTAGATCTTACCGCGCCCCCGCCGAAGGCGGGGGGAGTCAGGAACCGGCCGGGCCGGTTATTTGCCGGCTGCGGGCTGGGCGGCGGCAGGCTGCGCGGCGGGCGCGGCGGCTTCTTTGGCCGGGGCGGGCGCGGCGGTTTCGGCGGTCTCGAACTTTTCAACTTCGTCGAGCCGGGCCGATTTGCCGGAGAGGCCGCGGAGGTAATAGAGCTTGGCGCGGCGCACTTTTCCGGTTTTCACGATCTCCACTTTGTCGATGCGGGGGGAATGGATGGGGAACACCCGCTCCACGCCCACGCCGTAAGAGATCTTGCGGACGGTGAAGCTTTCGGAAATGCCGGCGCCGCGGCGGGACAACACCACGCCGTCGAAGATCTGGATGCGCTCGCTGTCGCCTTCCACCACTTTCGTGTGGACCTTAACGGTATCTCCGGGCTGGAAATCGAATTTAACGTTTTTCATGCCGCCAAGCTGCTTGATGATGTTTTGCATACTGCCTCCTAATTTTTACCTGAAAAAGATCACTTCAAAATTTTGGCCTTGCGGCGGACCGCTTTGGCTTTTACCGCCGGCGCCGCCAGGTCCGGCCTCGCTTTCGAGGTAAGTTCCCGCGCGCTGGCGCTGCGCCATTCCGCTATCAGCTTATGGTTGCCGCTGAGCAGCGCTTGCGGAACCGCTTTCCCGCGCCAGACGCCCGGCCTGGTGTAATGGGGGGCCTCCAGCAGGCCGCCCGTAAAAGTTTCGTTGACCGTGGCGTCCTCTTTCCTTAATACGCCGGGGATAAGCCGGGCCAGCGCGTCTATCACTACTACCGCCGCCGGTTCTCCGCCGGTGAGGACATAGTCCCCGATCGAGAGTTCCAGGTCGGCCAGGGGAGTTACGCGCTCGTCTATCCCCTCGTAATGCCCGCAGATAAAGACCAGGTGCTTCTTTTTCGCCAGTTCAAGCGCGGCGGCCTGGTCGAATTTTTTGCCCTTGGGAGTGAGGAGGATGACGAAAGAACTTTTCCTCTTTACCTTCTTAAGAGCCCGGTACACCGGTTCGGCCATCATCACCATCCCGGTGCCGCCGCCGTAAGGCTTGTCGTCCACCGTGCGGTGCCGGTCTTCGGTGAAATCACGCGGATTTAAAAATCCCAGTTCCAGCAGACCTTCGGCCCGGGCCCTCCCCACGATGCTTTCGGAGAGCGGCCGGTCGATCATGTCCGGGAACAGCGTGATCGCGTCTACGCGCATTTTCAAAGAGCTCCCCGGACTCAGTCGATGTCCAGGTAAACTTTCTTATTCTGCCTGGCGGCCGCCACCTGGAGCACGGTGCGTATGGATTTTACCACGCGCCCTTCTTTCCCGATGATCTTGCCGCGGTCGCAGGAATCAAGCGTCAGTTTGTAGCGGACGACGTCGCCGTCTTCAGCCACCCCGACCTTTACGGCCTGCGGATTCTCGGCCAAAGAGCCGATTATATACATTAGAACTTCTTTCATTTGCGGGCCTCCGGACTATTTCACTGCGGCTGCCGCGGCAGCCAGAGCGGCCTTGGCCACCTTGTTCGCCCTGGTTATAAGCGAACCGACGGTATCGGAGGGCTTTGCGCCGTTCTTAACCCAGCGCGCGAGCTTGTCGGCATTGATAACGATTTTCTCTTTGTCTTTTTCCGCCTTGGGATTGTAGTGACCGACCACTTCCAAAGGCTGGCCGTGCGGGCCGGTGGATTTCTCGATAGCGACGATACGGTAATGCGGCTGCGTGCGTTTGCCGATTCTTTGAAGCCTCAAAACAACTGCCATAGGTAGCCTCCTTGATCTTCCGAAAAGCGAGTAAACAGCGCCTGTGCGCAGGGCATACCTGCGCACCTAACTATTATATTATATTCGGAGGGATTTTGGAACCCCCGTTTCCGGGGGCGGGCCTTTACGGCAGCAGTTTCTGCAGTTGGGCGAGCAGCCGCGCCCAGTCGTAAGGCTTGCTGACGTACAAGTCGGCCCCGGCATGGAAAGCGTTCTCCATGTCGCCCAGCAGGGACTTGCCCGTAAGCATCACCACTTTGATATGCTTGAGGTCGGCGTCGGTCTTGATGAGCTCGCAAAGCGTGTTGCCGTCGATCTTGGGCAGGCCGATATCGAGCATCACCAAGTCGGGCTTTTCCTTTTTTACCAGGGCCAGCCCCGCTTCGCCGTCGGCGGCGACAAAGACCTTATGCCCCAGGTTCTCAAAGCGTATGGATAAAACCTTCGCTATCAGGTTTTCATCCTCGACTATCAGTATTTTTTTAGACATATGAATCCCTCATCCCCTTAACCCTGAACGCCGCCTACAACCCGGCCCGGAGCCCGCGCAGGAAAGCCGCCGGCTGGCCGGAAGAAAAAAGAGCGCTGCCTATTACGAACGAATCGGCGCCGGCCTCCGCCGCCAGCGGCGCCGTGCGCGCGTTTATCCCGCCGTCCACCTGCAGCCAGATCTTGCGGCCGGAAGCGGCGATGAGCGCCCGCGCCTTCCGGACCTTGGACAGCATCTCCGGCATGAACGCCTGGCCGCCGAACCCCGGCTCGACGGTCATGACGAGAACGAGGTCCAGCATCTTCAAAAAAGGTTTCACCCTGGCGATAGGCGTCCGCGGGCGCACCGCCAGGCCCGCCTTGAGGCCCAGGGCTTTGATCCGCCCGATGCAGGCCCCGGCGCCTTTGGCTTCGGCGTGGACCGTGATAAGCCCGGCGCCCGCGTCGGCGAAAGCTTTGATAAAGCGGCCCGGCTCGGCCACCATCAAATGCGCGTCCACCGGCAGGCCGGAGGCGGCCGCCACCGCCGGGACCAGGCCCGGCCCGAAACTGATATTGGGCACAAAAAAACCGTCCATCACGTCGAGCTGCACCCAGTCCGCTTTTTTTACCGGCGCCAGGCTGCCTTTAAGGCAGGTAAAATCGGCCGCCAGCACGGAGGGCACCAGCGCGGCGCGCCCGTCGGGCGCGGGGAAGTTCACCGGGGCGGTCATTTTACCGGGCGCTCCTCTACCAGGATGCCGTTGACGAAGATGCGCACTTTTTCGGCGCCGCCGTAAGGAATGGAAAGGTCTATCTTTGTGCCGGGGTCCCGGAAGCCGTTGAAGATCTCCCTGTCGCCCTGCTTGCCCAGCGCCACCACGCGGATGTGGCGCTGCGAGCCGCTCTGGGAAACCTCGTAGTGGACGCGGAACTCGCGCTCCTCGCCGGCAGCGCCTTTGCGGGAGCTGACGGTCAGGCTTATTTTGGAATCAGGAGCGACGACGGTGTCGGGATCCGGTTTCTGGTCTATTATGGTGCCGCCGGGGAAAAGCGAGCCCGAATCTTCGGTGATATTAAGCGTCACCCCGCTCTTCGCCGCCCACTGCTGGGCCTCGTCGCTCTTTTTCTGGCGGAAATCCGGCAGCATGATGATCCCGGCGGGGGGACCGCCGGCGGAAACGGTCACCTGCACCATGGTGTTCTTGGAGACGCTGAGCTCCGGCTTGGGGTCCTGCCCGAGCACCGTTCCCTTTTCGGCCTTAAGCGAATAAGCCTCGCTGACCTCGCCCAGGCCCAGCTGGCGCTGGCGCAGCATCAGCTCGGCGTTGCGCAGCGGCAGCCCGATCAGGTTGGGAGTAAAAACGGATTCGCCGCCCTGGCTGAACACCACTTTCACGATCTTGCCTTCGCGCACGGTTACGCCCGCGGCGGGGGTGTGGCGCAGCACGGTGCCGATGGGCACGGACTCGTTGAATTCATAGCCCTCGATCTTCATGGCCAGGTTGTTCTCGGAAAGCACCTGCAGCGCGTTGACCGAGGATTTCCCGGCTATGTCCGGGATGGTGACTTCCTTCCTGTTATGGATGACGGTTTCCATGGTCCAGGAAAAAAGGAAATAAGTGAGCAGGAAGAGCGCGAAGCCCACGCCGCCCACCCGCAGGATAAAACCGGGGCTGAAGATCTTATCGTCGGAGGCGGAAAAATGGCGCTCGTAAAATTCTTTAAAACCCACGGCTGCTCCTTTCAGTGCCGGCGCACGCTGTCCCCGGGCTTGAAGCGGAGACCGTTAAGAAAATCCGCACCGGACATTTCTTTCTTTCCTTCAGGCTTCACGCTTTTGAGGAGAAGTTCCCCAACGCCACATTTTACAATAAAGCCGCCGCCGGCCTCAACGGAAAGTATCGTACCCGGCAGCGCGCCGGCGCCCGCCGCCGCGGGGGGCAGGGCCGCGGCCAGCGCCTGCACCGAGATCTTGCGGTCCGGCAGTTCAAGCTCAAAGCGCGCCCTGGGGCCGCAGGCGAGCCCGCGCACCCGCCCCAGCAGGGCCGCGGCCGGCGCGGAGAAATCGAGCAGGGCGTCCGCGGCTGTGAATTTGGGGGCCGAGGAAGGCACGCCCTCCTGCGGCTCGCGTATCAGTTCGCCGGCGGAGAGCTTCGCCAGCCCTTCCAGCAGCAGGTCTTCCCCGGCGGCCGTAAGCCTGCGGAAAAGCGAGGCCGCGTCGTCCTCCTCCAGCACCGGAGCTTCGCGGCGCAGGAACACAGGCCCGGTATCCATCCCCTTATCCAGCCAGAAAAGCGTAACCCCGGTGACCGGCTCGCGGTTGATCAGCGCCCATTGCACCGGCGCCGCGCCCCGGTATTTGGGCAGCAGGGAAAAGTGAACGTTAAGGAAACCGTGTTTTGCCAGCGCCAGGGTCTCGGGGGGGATAAGGCGGCCGTAGGCCACCACCACGCACAGGTCGGGCTTAAGCTCCGCGATAACGGAATGCAGTTCCTGTTTTGAGGCGGGCTTAAAAAATTTCACGCCCATTTTCTCGGCCTGGGCGCAGACGGGGGAACAGCAGAACTTAAGGCCGCGGCCCACCTGCCGGTCGGGCTGGGAAACCACGCCGGCCAGCTCATACCCGGCCGCGGCGATGCGCGTGAGATAGCCGCAGGCAAGTTCGGGCGTACCCAGGAACACGATCTTCAGCTTGGACATAATTAAACCGCTCCGGCCCGCGGCGGGACCGGCCGCTAAAACGGCTTCGGCTTCAGCTTGCTCTCGTCTATCTTTTTCCACCGCCGCTTCAGGCCGACCAGGGCGGGCTTAAGCTTCAGCCGGGAAATAAGCGGCAGGCGGGTTATGAAGACCAGGCCGTCGAGATGGTCGATCTCGTGCTGCAGCGCCTTGGCGAACAGGCCCTCGGCGTTTATTTCTATGGGCAGGCCTTTCTCGTTGAGCGCCCGCACTTTCACCTTCGCGGCCCGCCGCACCTTCACGAACAGGCCGGGGAAAGAAAGGCAGCCTTCCTCCTCGGAGAGGGAGCCGGATCTTTCGACTATCTCCGGGTTTATGATGACGATATTCACGGTCGGCTCGTCTTCCCGCTTTATGCTGATCACGGCCAGGCGCAGGTCGACGCCTATCTGGTTGGCGGCCAGGCCGGCGCCGCCTACCGCCTCCATGGTCTCGAACATATCGGAAAGCAGGGCCGGCAGCTCGGCGCGGACCGCGTCGAAATCCACCTTTTTGGTTTTTTTCTCAAGTATCTTCTCGCCGTATTTGCAGATCCTTCTTATAGCCATATGAACCTCTCGCTAGTATGAACCGTTCAGGAAAGCTGGTACGTCATCTGACGGCCTTCCCACACCACTTTCGCTATCAGCGGCTTGCCGGAGCCGTCGGCTTTTTTCAGCATGCCCCAGGCCATGGCCAGCCGCTCCAGCTGTATTTCGGCGCCGGTGGAGCCGGACACGCCCATCACAATTTCATCCGCGCCGGCGGCCTGCGCCACCTGGGCCATGGAATAGAAAGGGTCGTTGGAAAAAACAAAAATAGGCTTTACCGTTTTTCCGTATTTTTCCGCCAGCAGCACCACCGCGCTGAAGACCTCTTTATCCTCGTCGGACATGGTTTCGCCGCCCGCCTGTATACCCGTTGAGATCTTGGCGCTCAGGACTATGATGTCGGTGTCCTCGTCCGAAACGGTTTCAAGCACCGAGGCCAGGTGCACCAGGTTGCCGGGATTGCGCACGGGCACCAGCACCCGGCGGGCCTTGGTCAGTTCGGGCACCACCGTGTGAATGTCCACCTCCCTGCGCAGGTTCATTTTCTCTTCATTGTCCTCGTCAGGCGCGTAGAGGCGGGCCTTCTCCTCGTTCATCTTCTCGGAGATCTGGAAGATGGCGAAGAAGGTCAGAGTGAACAGCACGCCGCCTATGGTGGCGATCTTCTTGGTAAGCAGGTTCATGGCGGTGGCGGAGAGCAGCACCAGCAGCACCGAGATCATCCCGACAGGAACATAAACATTGTCTATCTTGATGTTGAAAGGGAACATCCACTCGCGCTCTTCGTCGCGGTGCTTGAAGCGCAGTATTATCATGGAAAGGGTGTTGAAGGACATGCTGGTGAGCACGCCGAAAGCGTAAGCCTCGCCCAGCAGGAAGATATCGCCCCCGGAGATAAGGATTATCAGCACCTGGGTTATGGCCACCAGGTTTATGAGGCGGTGCGTGGTGCCGTATTTCTTATGCAGGTGCCGGAACCAGTCGTGCAGGATGCCGTCGTCCGCCACGCGGTTGAGCACGCCGTTGGCGCCCACAAAAGAAGTATTGACCGCGCCAACCAGCATCAGCGCGCCCGAGAGCACCACGGCTATCTGCATCAGCAGCCGGGCCCAGTAAGGCCCGGAAAGTTCGATGGCCAGCCCGCTGAGCAGATTGTCGGCATACTTACCGGCTATCAGGTCCCCGGGGATTATCAGGGCGGAAATAAAGGTCAGCAGGCCGGTGAAAAAAACGCTGAACAGGAAGATGGTAACCACGGCTTTCTTCAGGTTCTCCACTTTGGGATCTTCAATTTCGCGATATACCTGGGCCAGCGTTTCCAGGCCGCTCAGGGCCAGTATGGAATGGCCGAAAGCGATAATAAGGCCTATGAAGCCGGCTGTTTTTATCCAGGGGAAGTTCACGGCCCAGCCCAGGGCCTGGGGGGTAAAGACCGGCGTGAAGGGCGGCAGGGTAAAACCTCTTGAATAGAGCGTCATCCCGGACCAGAAGATCAGGACCACGGCTACCACCGCCACGAAAGTTATTATTTTTACGTTGTTATCCGCCGACTCCTCTATACCCCTGATATTCTCGATCCAGAAATAGGCCGTAACCATGACCGCGAAAGCGACGGCGAAAGCGCGCCCCGGCACATGCCAGTTTATATGCAGCAGCGGAAGGATATTTTCAAGCAGGCTGCCCAGATAAAGTCCCGCCGTAACGGAACTTATGGGCCCCGTAAGGGTATAGTCGAAGATCAGGGCGGAAACAGAAAGCTTGGCCATCACCTTGCCCATGGCCTCGCGTACCACCACGTAAACCCCGCCGCGCACGAACATGATGCAGGATTCGGTGTAAACGCCCAGCATCAGCCCGGAGAACAGCATAACGCCCATTATGAACCAGGGAAAAGCCGGACCGAAAGCGTTCATAGCTATGCCGCCGGCATAGTAGGCGCTGGAGCCGAAGTCGCAGAGCACGATAGAGGCGGCCTTCCAGAAAGAAATAAAACTGAGCATGGCCGTGCTCAGCACAAAGACCTGCTTGAATTTGGGATGGGGATTAGGAACCATTACAGACAATTATATATGTTTTGGGACGGCGGCCCAACGAGCAGCCCGGAAACGGACCTGCCCGGCTATTTGCTTTTTATCAGGGCCAGGACTTCGGCGGGATCTTTGAGCGCGGCCAGTTTTTCTATCAGCTCGGGCTGGAAGGTCTGGCTGAGCAGGGAAAGCATGTTGAGATGCCGCTGAAAAAAAGCCGGCTTATGGGGGGACAGCAGCAGCAGGACGACCTTGACGGTAAAACCGGTAGCCGCGTCGTGGAAACCTTCCGGGCTGATACCCAGCACAGCATGGAAACCGTCGAGTTCGGGGAACTTGGCGTGCGGGATGTAAAAGCCGCTCTCCAGCACCTGGTTGAGCTTTTCGACCTCCGCCAGGCGGGCGAAAAGAGCCTTGTCCGTTATTATGCCGGAAACCTGGGGCAGGATCTTTTCGGCGAGCCGGCGCACCACTTCCTCCCTGGAAAGCCTGCCGTCCAGGAAAAAAACGTTTTCGGTGCCGATTATCGCTGTGAGGCTTACGCCGTCTGACTGTCTTATCATAAGGACTGCTTGTATATTTATATGTTATCATTTGGCGTGCCCGTCGTCAAGGAAGCGGGCGGCGACCGGATATGCCGAGAAAGGAAAACAACAAAATAGCGGCCATAGGCGTTGACCGGGGAGGCACCTGGACCAGGGTGGCGGCCTTTGACCGGCGCTGCCGCCCCCTTAAAACCGCCAGGCTCAGGACCAGCCCGCTCCGGACGCTGCCCGGAAAGCTTATCCCGCTGCTGACCCGCTGGCCGGGAGGCGCGGAGGCCCCGCTGGTAATAGCCACGCGGGGGGCCTTCAGCCGCGGGTGGAAAAAGCCGTTCCTTGTTAAAGCACTGGCCGGAAAAATTAACCTGGCCGACGTCATCTCGGACGCGGAGGCGGCGCACCGCGCGGCTTTCGGCGGCAAACCCGGGCTGCTCCTTATAGCCGGCACAGGCGCCGTGGTATTCGGCGGCCGGCCCGGGGCTTTCGTCAAGACCGGGGGGAACAACCCTGTTTCCGGGGATCCCGGGTCCGGGCGCTGGCTGGGCAGACAATATCTTAAAATGCTGGGCCGCCTGGGCGAAGCCGGGGCGATGGGCCACGGGCGCTCGGCGGCCTACGCTGCAAAACTGCTGGACAAAGCCCGCCGCGGCGATAAAGCCTGCAGCCTGATCGCGGCCGCCGCCATGCATGAGCTGGCCGCACTGTTGAAGACGGCGGCCGGCGGCGGAAAAGGCCGGGTCAGGGTTGCGCTGGCCGGAGGCCTGCTCCTGGGCAACGCGTTTTTTTACGAGGGCTTCAAAAAAGCCGCGCGGCGCGCCCTGCCCGGCCGCAGGCTCGGGTTCACGGCGCCGAAGATCTCCGCCGAGGCCGCGGCCGCGCGCCTGGCGCTGAAAGCCGCGGCCGGGAACAAACTATGAAAGAAACACCTGTTTTAAAAGCGGCCCTGGCCGCGGGGGGAAAAATACTCTCCGCGAAGTTCGGCAAAGTCACGTACAAGCTCAAGCGGCGCGCCGACCTGCTGACCGAAGCCGACCTGGCCGCGCAGGCGGCGGTGATCCGCGTGATAAACCGGGCCTTTCCCGGCGACGGCTTCATGGCAGAGGAAAGCCCGCTCAAAGAAACCCCCAACGGCCGCATGTGGATAATAGACCCGCTGGACGGCACCACCAACTACGCGCACGGTTTCCCCGCGGCGGCGGTCTCCATTGCTTTCGCCGAAGACGGGGTAATAAAAGCCGGCGGAGTTTATGACCCTTTCAAAAAAGAGCTTTTCCTGGCCCGCAAGGGCGGGGGGGCCACCCTCAACGGGCGCCGGCTGGCGGTCTCAAGAACGGCGGCCCTCTCCGCAGCCCTGCTGGTGACCGGCTTCGCCTATGACCGCGCCGAGAAGGCCGAGTATTACTGCCGCTTTTTTTCCGATTTCATGAAGATCTCGCACGACGTGCGCCGCATGGGGGCCGCCTCGCTGGACCTGTGCTGGCTGGCGGCGGGCCGCACCGACGGTTACTGGGAGTTCAACCTGAAACCGTGGGACGTGGCCGCGGGCAAACTGATAGTGGAAGAGGCGGGGGGCAAGGTCACGGATTTCAGGGGCCTTCCCTGGAAAGGCATCGCGGAGATAGGCGCGCAGACGCTGGCCACCAACGGGCTGGTGCACGCGGCGATGCTGAAGATCATCAGGGCCGGGCTGCGCCGCGGCTGACGGATAAAAATACTATTTCGAGAGGGCCGCCGCCAGGCTGCGGGCGGCGTCGATGAACAGGTAATCCTCGCGGGCCTGCGCGCTCTCGGAGCGCAGTATCTCTCCCGTAGCGGAATCCACCAGCCTGACGGTGATGAGGTAGCCGGTCTTATCCTTGTACACGAGTCCGAAAGCGGCGTTGGCCGCCGAAAAATAACGCCCCAGCGCCGCCGCCAAAGGCTCGCCGGTCAGGCCGGAAGCCGCCAGTTTCTTCTCTTTGAGCAGGTAATCGAGGTTGCTGCGCTCCACCAGCAGAAAATTCCCGGTTTTCAGGAGTTCGGTTTCCACAAGGTTGCGGATAATATCGGCTTCGGGCTCGGTAACGCCGCCGCCGCGCGAGAACGGGGCCACGACCAGGCTTTCTTTTTCCGCCGCGGCCGGGGCAGCGGCGCCAGGCCCGGCAGGCGCCTGTTTAATACTCCGCTTATACGCCGGCTTTTCCCCGCCCCAGCTCCAGCCGGCGGTGAACCTGTGCGCGGAGCCCAGGTCGCCATAGGGGGAGAACGCGTAGTCGAAACACAGGCCGCCGGCTTTAAATCCGAACCCGCCGTTAAAAGCGCCCATGAAGCCATGCTCATCGTAATTCTTGAAGTTCAGGCCCGCCCTCATGAAAAAGCCCGACTGCGGCGCCCCGCCCGGAAGGGAAGACAGGGAGATGAACCGCTCGCCGGAAAGGATAAGGTAAGAGGCGTGATCGACGGGGAGGCGGCCCTCGAACAGGATATCCAGGACCGGGGAGTACCGCCAGCGCATGCCGCCGGCGGCTTCAAAAGGCAGGGGCGCGCTTTCCGACCCGAGCTTCAGCGGCGGCCCGAAATTCCGGACGGCCAGCGCCAGGTCCGTAACGCGCCCGGGGCCGGCCTTGAAAACAACGCCGGCGTCGAGGGCGGCCGATGCGCCGGCAACTTCGGCCAGCCTGGATTTGAGGTATTTGAGATTTACGCCCACGTCGGCCCGGCCCAGGGATCGCGCCCAGCCGGCGCCCGCGGCCAGGTCATAGGCGGTGAGGTCCGCGCCGGAACCGCGCCCGGCCCCGTCCAGTATTTCCAGGCCGGTCCCGGTATTATTGTAGATCAGCCCGGCGGTAATTGTGCCGGCGGAAATGCCTTTTGAAACGACGAGGCCGGTGCGGGAACTTTGCTGCAGCAGGCTTTCATATGAGGCTGAAAAAGCGCGGCCTTTGGAGCCCGCCGCGGCCAGCCCGGCGGGGTTCAGAAAGAAGGAGTCGGGCCCGGCGAGGGCCAGGCCTGCGCCGCCCAACGCCGCGAACCGCGCCGAGGGAGGCACTTTCAGGAACTGCGCGGCGGTAGTGCCGCGGGCCGAATCGGAAAAAGCGCCGTCCGGGAAGATCCCGCAGCGCGCCTGCCCGGCGCAGAGCAGCAGCGCCAGGGCCGGAACGCAACGGGAAATAATATTTCTTTTCACTTCTTCAGGTCGGACAGGAGATATTCGAGCCTGGCTTTGATCTTGGCTTTATCCAGGGAGTCGATATCAGCGGCGATATCCTCGAGGAATTTCACCGCGAATTCATTGTTCGAGCGGCCTTTCGAAAGCGAAACTTCTATCTCTTTCAGGCGCGCGTCCAGGCCGGAAATGCCCGTGTAAATACCCCGGACAAAATTCTCGGCGGGGCTGGCGGCCGGTTCGGCCGGGGCGGCGGACGGCTGCTCCCGGGAGGAGGGCGCGGCCGGCTCCGGCGCTGAAGCTGCGGTTTCCGGCCCGGCTTGTTCAGCGGCTAAGGCGGAGGGCGCGGATTCCCGGCCGCTCGCGTCGGGATCTTCAACAGCCTCCGCGGGACAGGCGGAGTCGTTCATGCCGGCAGCCCCGTCGTCCTCTTCTTTCCCGGGATAAGAATTCGCCAGTTCAAGGTATTTGCGGATACAATAGACCAGCGCGAACAGCGCGGCCGCTAAAAGCAGGGCCCAGAAATAAATCGAGGTGTCCATCCAAACCGAATAAAGACTGAATTTAGGCATGATGTTCTTGTGCTACAGTCTGACTTCCTGGCCTTCCCGGACCGCGAAACAGTTAAGTTTCGAGCCGGCCTTGCGGATGCGGCGCGCGCACTCTGCCAGGATCCTGTCCAGCTCCGCGTCGCTACGGTCCTGGTTGTGATGGAAAAGTCCCAGCGCGCGGACTTCGGCCTTAAGCGCCAGGTCCAGCGCCTGCTGCCAGGTGGAATGGCCCCAGGTCCTGCGCCGGGGATATTCTTCCGGCGTATAATCGGCGTCGTGGATAAGAAGATTGGAGCCGCGCGCGAAAGCGGCATAATCGGAGAAGGTCTTGCCGCCGGGATGGATAAAGTCCAGTTCATTGTCCGTAAGGAAAGTGAAAGTTTTTCCGCCTTCCATGAATTTGTAGCCCAAACCGTTATTAGGGTGGCTAAGCTCGATGGGCAGCACCTTCATGCCGCCTACGTCGCAGCCGCCGGAGCACAAGGAGGCGAACTCGAAACGGGCGGAGATCTCTTCGAACTTAACGGGGAAGCCCGGGGGCTGCATGGTCTTGGCGATGATCTCGCGCACCGAGTCCGGAGAAAAAGAGCAGCCCATTATTTTTATATGCGTCTTCTTGTTGTAGATGGGGGCGAAGAAAGGGAAACCCAGCACGTGGTCCCAGTGGGAATGGGTGAACAGCATGTTGAAATGGTGGTGAGAATTTTTAAGCAGCTCCTTGCCCAGCAGCCTTATGCCCGAGCCGGCGTCTACGATGACCAGGTCGTCTTTTTTTGAACGGACCTCAACGCAGGTGGTACAACCGCCATATTTTAAATATTGTTTTCCTGAAACAGGGATAGAACCCCTGGCGCCCCAGAATTTGATATTCATAGTGATATATTAGCAAAAAGTTTCAGCGAAGATATTGCACTTTGGTTACAGGCGCTTTGCCGGCTTTCAGTACAAGCCGCTTTTTTTAAGTTCCTCCGCGGAAAAAGGGGCGCGGAAAACGCGGTAAACCCAGAGCTGGTACCAGATGATGACAGGCAGGAAAACAACGACCACCGCCGCCATAAGTTTGAGCGTATAAGGACTTGAAGAGGAATTATACAAGGTCAGGCCCAGCGCCGGGTCGGAACGGGAGGGCAGCAGCGCCGGGTAAAGGCCGGCGAAGCCGGTTAAAGAGAACAGGGATATGGCGCAAAAAGAAGCCTGGAAAGCCCGGCCCGCCTGCCCGCGCCGCAGCAGCAGCTTGGCCGCTATCAGCGCGGCTATAAGCAGCACAGGCAGCGCCGCCAGCAGCGGGGCCCGCAGGAAGTTGGCGTAAAGTCCCGTCTGGCTGCGGCTGGCCGCCAGGAACACCGCTGCAAGAATTATCAGCGCGTACCAAGCCCCCGACGCCAGCGCCGCGGCCCTGGCGGCCACCCGGCCCCCGGTCTTGAACGCCAGCCACAGCTGCCCGTGGAAAAAGAAAAAGGCGCAGAACAGCAGCCCCGTAAGCAGGGCATAAGGATTAAGCAGGCCCAAAAAAGTTCCCTGGTAGCCCGCGGGGCCTATTTCAAGGCCACGGAAAATATTGCCGAAAGCCACGCCCAGCAGCAGGGCAGCCGTAAAGCTTGAGCCGGCCGCAATCCGTTCCCACAAGGCTTTCCAGGCGGCGGACTGCACCTTGCCCCTGAACTCCAGCGCCGCGCCGCGCAGGATCAGCGAAAGCAGCAGCAGCAGCAGCGCGGGGTACAGCCAGCTGAAAAGGCCGGCGTAAACGGGGGGGAAGGCCGCGAAAGTAGCGCCGCCCGCCGTTATCAGCCAGACCTCGTTGCCGTCCCAGAACGGGGCTATGGAGGCGAAAACGCTCCCGCGCTCAGCCTCGCCGTCCGCGGCCAGCCAGCCGGAAAAGCCCACGCCCAGGTCGAACCCGTCCAACGCGAAATACCCCGTCCAAAGCACCGCCCAAAAGATAAACCAAACTTCAGCGTAATCCATATTTAACCTCTCTATTATCCTGCACGGGCCCGGCCTGACGGGGGGCAGTATCATCAAAACACGGGGTCGCGCACACCGTGCGCGCCCCTCCCCACTCGGCCTCCGCGCTTACGCAAGCGTCGGCCTCCGTGAGGGTTTTGCTGACACTGCCCCCCGTCAGGCCTCCCACAAGCTTGGTTGCGCCTGCACAAAAAGCTGACCCTCACGAAACCGGCGCTTGCGTAAGCGCGACGGTTGAGCGAAGAGGTAGACTACAGTGTAGCCGACCGTGTCCGCGTTCCGATCCGCCGACAGGCCCCATGCCAAGCTTCGCCTTCCGCGAATATTTTGCTGACTATTTCCAACCGTCAGTCCGGGCCGTCGCCACTCTTGCAAACTCAACAAAGCCTGCACGAGGCCTGCCAGGGGAAAGGGTCAGCAAAACCTTCACGGAAGGCGAGGTGAGGCCCGGCTTTAGAGCGAAGCATAATTATGCTTCGCGTCCGGGCCGCAAGGGCGGAGGCAATTTTTACAAAGAAAAATTGCCGAGCCGGGGTCGCGGAAAACCGCTATGCGGTTTATCCGTGACTGCAGCCCCCGTGTTTTGATGGCCCTTTCCCCTGGCAGGCCGGACCCGGCAAAACTGCTTAAATCCTCTGCTCCTCCATCCCCTTCCTAGCGTACTTCGCCAGCAGCCAGACGTCCACTATGCCCAGCGCCGAATAAAAAAGAGTGAAGCCGCCCAGGCTCAGCCAGACCTGGCCGGGAGTGACCGTCTTCGAGACGCCTTCGGCGGTGCGCATCAGGCCGTACACCAGCCAGGGCTGGCGGCCCATTTCGGTGATCACCCAGCCCAGCTGTATGGCCAGGTAGGGCAGCGGGATGGCGAACAGCATCACCTTGAGGAACAGCGGATAGCGGCCCAGCTGCTCCTTGCGGTACAGCCACAGCCCGGCCCCGGACAGCAGGATGAACAACACGCCCAGCCCGACCATGGTCCTGAAGCTGAGGAAAACCGGCAGCACCGGGGGCCTGTCCTGCGGCAGGAAATCATTAAGCCCCTTAACTTCCGCCGAGGGGGAATGGAAGGCCATCAGCGACAGCGCGTAAGGGACCTTGAGGGCTTCGAAAGCGTTGCCTTCGCCTTTGAGCGATGGCATAGCGAGCAGGGTGTAAGGGGCGGCCGTCCGGGTTTCCCAGACGGATTCCATCGCGGCGAACTTGGCCGGCTGGTTTTTGGCGGCGTTAACGGCGCTCTGGTCGCCCACCGCCGCTACCAGCAGGCAGCTGGCCAGCGCGAAAGCGGCCCCCGCGCCGAAAGACCGCCGGAACAGGTCTTCCTGGTTCCTGCGCAGCAAATGCCAGGCGCTGACGCCCATCACAAAAAACCCGGCCGTCACCCAGCCGGCGAAAATGGTATGGAAGAATTCCAGCCAGCCGTAAGGGTTGAGCAGCAGCGCCGCAAAATCCGTCATCTCGGCGCGGCCGTTGCGCAGCACATAACCCACAGGGTGCTGCATCCAGCCATTGGCCAGCAGGATCCACAGCCCGGACAGGTTGGTGGCGAAAGCCACTATCCACATAGCGCCGGCGTGCGCCCTTTTCGAGAGCCTGTCCCAGCCGAATATCCATACGCCTATAAAAGTGGATTCCAGGAAGAAAGCCGTCATAGCCTCTATGGCCAGCGGGGCGCCGAAAATATCGCCCACGTATTTGGAATATTCGGCCCAGTTCATGCCAAACTGGAATTCCATGGTGATGCCTGTCACCACACCCAGGGCGAAGTTTATTAGAAAAAGCTTGCCCCAGAAGCGGGTCAGCGAAAGGTACCGGCTGTCGCCGCTCCTTACATACCTTGTCTCGAACCAGGCCACCAGCCAGCCCAGGCCCAGCGTGAGCGGCACAAAAATAAAATGGAACATGGCGGTAACGGCGAATTGTAGTCTGCTTAAAGCTAAGGTTTCCATATTTATATATTTTATTAATTAATAGCGGCATTGCAAAGCCCCAAAAGGCGTTTGCAGGCCTTGTTGCCATGGCCTGTTTTTTTATAAGATATTCCAATGTATGGAGTTCCCCAAGACGGCTATCCTGGCCCGTTTTTCCCGATTTTCCCGTTTCAGCCTTACCAGAGAACTATAGCTGCGCAATCCAGCGATGAGAGGCATACAGATTATGAACAATGAAAAAATAGCGATAGTCGGTCTCGGCATAATAGCCCCTAAAGCCCTTAATAAGGAAGAGTTCTGGAAAAACGTGCTGGAAGGGCGCAACTGCATCAGCGAAGTGCCCGCCGACCGCTGGGATTGGAAGCTCTATTTTTCCGAAGACCATTCCGCCCAGGACAAGACCTATTCCAAGATAGGCGGCTTCATAGAGGGCTTCAAGTTCGATTCCATAAGGTACAAGATCCCGCCCCAGACCGCCAACCAGATCTCCCGTCTGCAGCAGATGACCATAGAGGCCGTGCGCATGGCGCTGGAGGATTCCGGCTACGACAAGAAGCCTTTCGACCCCAAAATGACGGCGGCCGTGATAGGCAACGCCATGGGCGCGATGCGCAAGGAAATGACGGACATGCGCGTCTACAAGTTCTACAACGAGGACCTGCTGAAGAAGGGCGCCTCCTTCGCCGGCCTGCCGCAGGAAAAGCGCGACGCCATCATAAAGGAGTACGAGGAAAGCATAGATAAAGGCATCCTCAAAATAACCGAGGACACCATGCCGGGCGAGCTGTCCAATGTGACCGCCGGCCGCATAGCCAACGTTTTCAACCTCAACGGCCCCAACATGACCATGGACGCGGCCTGCGCCTCCTCTATGGCGGCGCTGGATTACGCGGTGCTGGGCCTCAGGGCCGGCAAGTTCGACATGGCGGTGGCGGGGGGAGCCGATGAAATGATGTCGCCCCCGGCTTTCGTCAAGTTCTGCAAGATAGGCGCGCTGTCGGCCGAAGGTTCCTTCTCGTTCGACGAAAGGGCCAACGGCTTCGTGATGGCCGAAGCCGTCTCGGTCTACGTGCTTAAGCGGCTGTCCGACGCGGTCCGGGACGGCGATAAAATTTACGCGCTGATAAATTCCGTGGGCGCGTCTTCGGACGGCAAAGGCAAGGGCATCACCGCCCCCAACCCCAAAGGCCAGAAGATCTCCATCGAGAACGCCTTCGCACAAGTGGATTATTCCCCGGCCGACGTGGATTTTGTGGAAGCGCACGGCACCGCCACCAAGGTAGGCGACGCGGCCGAAGTACAGGTGCTCGGGGAAGTGTTCGGCCCCCACATGGGCGGGGGCAAAAAGCTGGGCCTCACCTCGGTAAAATCCCAGATCGGCCATTCCAAGGCCGCCGCCGGCGCGGTGAGCATAGCCAAGACCGCCCTGGCTATCTACAACAAAACTCTGCCAACCTCCATCAACTACGCCAAGCCCAACCCCGGCATAGACCTCAACCTGTTCCGCGTAATAGACAAAGCGGCCGAGTGGAAGAAGGACGGCATCCGCCGCGCCAACGTTTCCTCTTTCGGCTTCGGCGGCACCAACTTCCACGTTACCATGGAAGAATACACGGGCCCCAACCACCCGCGCTCAGCCAAAGCCTCGGCCGAGGCCGCCGCGCCGCGCGCCGCCGCTGAAGTGGTGGAACATCCCAAAGCGCTCTTCTCCGCTATACAGGGCGAAGCCGTAACCTTCACCGGAGCCACGCCCGCCGACGTGATAGCGCAGGCCAAAGCCGCCGCGGACACCGCTGCCGCCTGGCCGGAGACCTTCCCGCTTTCCACTTTCGCGCAGCCCACCCAGCTGAAGGCCAAAGCCGCCTGGGGCGTGGCCATAGTGGCCAAGTCCCCCAAAGACCTGCTGGAGAAAGTCGCGTTCCTGGCGGCCAACGCCAAGGCCGAGACCTGGACCACCCCGCCGCTGAACTTCAAGCTCAAAGGCGTATACACTTTCAAGACCGGCAAGAACAACGCCAAAGTGGGCCTGCTGTTCCCGGGCCAGGGCTCGCAGTACGTGGACATGATG
>DAOPZW010000025.1:0-24123 GCA_035353595.1 Elusimicrobiales bacterium
TTTTCTTCGCCTCCAGCGTCGCGTCGGCTTTCACGGATTCGTAATTTAACTTGGCCTGGTTGTGGGCGGTACGGGCGAGCTTAAGCATGTTCGAGCCTTTCCCTCCCGTATAGAGCGGCTGCAGGGCGTTGGCGCGCAGAGTATAAAAATTATGGCCTGTCCTGGCATCAAGGTACCGCTCGCCCAGCTCCGGGCCCAGCACGGAGGGATACGCCAGATTGACGCGGCTGGCCGTGCCTGAAAGAGTAAACTGCGGCAGGTAGGTGAACCGGGCTTCGCTCACCCGCTGCCTCGCGATTATTATGTCCTGCTCCGCCGCCAGTGCGGCCGGGCTGTTCTTTACCGCCAGGGTTACAGCCTCCTGGAGGTTCAGGGCCTCCGCGCCGGGCAGGGCAAAGGCGTCTCCTGAAAAAAGGATTAGGACCAGCGCGGCGAGCAGCGGCATATCACACCTTGAAATTGGGCATTATCTCCCGTATCTTGACCGCCAGGGCGTCGGCTTTGTCCTTCAGCCCTTCGTTCGCGGCGGCCGCGCGGAATTTTTCATATTCCCCCGTCACGGCGTGCACGGCCGCCGCCATGTTGTTGAACTGTTCCTGCAGGTCCATTAGCTGGTCGCCTTTGCGCAGGTAAACCCGGTGGGTAAGGTCCCCCTCGGCCACCACCGAACAGCTTTTTTCGAACTTGAAAACTGGCCCCGCCATGCGGTGGGAGACCACGACAGAAACAATAAGCACGATCAGCAGGTACATCCCGATCTTTATGCCGAACAGCGGCGCCATCGCCATCATTTCCTCGAGCATCGGCTGCATCATGGGATGGTCGTTGACCACCTTGGAAACGGTCCAGAGCACGTCCAGCCCGACCACGATGAAGGCCAGCAGGACGCTGGCGAAGATCAGCGCCATATAGCGGTACTGCAGGTGCTTTTTGATCAGGATGGTCTTGCGCTGGAACTGCGCAGGCGCCTTCTGTTTTCCGTTGTCTGCCATAAATTTCCTCCCCGAGAAACCGAGGCCGGGGGATCGGGCTCCGGGAGCCGGGGGAACATAGAATTCCCCGGCTCCCGGCCGCCTGCCCGGCTTTCCCCTAGAACAGCACTTCCATCATATCGAACCACTCTTTGGAAACCACCTTAAGCGCGCCCGTGGCTTTTTCCAGCGGCACGCCCACTATCTGGTTGCCGACGAGGGCGCTCATCTGGCCGAACTGGCCGGCGTGCACGAGGTCGGCGGCTTTCAGGCCTACGCGCGTGGCGAGCATCCTGTCGAACAGCGTCGGGGCCCCGCCGCGCTGCATGTGGCCGATAACGGCCGAGCGCGTCTCGATGCCGGTGTTCTTCTCGATAAAGGAAGCGATCCTCTCGCCCATGCCCCTGTCCTTGAGGATGGCGTGGCCGAACTGGTCAACCTCGCGCTTGGAGGCGCCTTCCCCGACCTCGGGCAGTTCCGCCGCCTCGCTGGTAACCACCAGGGCGTAGCGCTTCCTGGCGTAGGCGTCCTTGATCTTCTTGAGCATATCCGCGGTATTTATGGCGCGCTCCGGGATGCAGACATAGTCGGCGGCGGCGGCCATGCCGGTGTAAAGCGCCACCCACCCGGCGTGCCGGCCCATCACCTCCAGCACCATCACCCGGTGGTGGCTGGCGCCGGTGTCCAGCAGCGAGCTGGCGGCTTCCATCGCGTGCGTGACCGAGGTATCGAAGCCGAAGGTATAATCCGTGACGCTCAGGTCATTGTCCATGGTCTTGGGCACTCCGACGACATTGAGCTTATGGTCCCGGTAAAGTTTGGTGGCCACGCCCAGCGTGTCGTCGCCGCCCATGGCGACCAGCGCGTACAGGCCCAGTTTTTTAAAAGTCTCGAGGCATTTCTGCACGCTTCCCTCGGTTTTATAAGGGTTGGTGCGGGAGGTGCCCAGCATCGTGCCGCCCTTCATCACGATATACTCGGTGATCTCGCGGCTCAGCGGGGTGGTAGTGCCTTCGACAAGGCCCCTCCAGCCGTCAGTGAGGCCGACGCATTCATAACCGTATTTTTCCGCCGCGTAAACGCAGCCGCGTATGGCCGGGTTCAAGCCGGGGCAGTCTCCGCCGCCCGTCAGTATCCCTATTTTTTTCTTCATGGTTTTCTCCTTAAAATACCGTAAGTATCAATACGCCGCAGGTTCCGGCTGCGGCCCTTAACGGGGCCGCGGCCGGGATCTTGTGCCGCTAGAAACTGGTGGTATAGCGCATCTGCACTACGCGCTCGCCCTTGTGCGGCGCCCCGTTGCTGAAGGTGCCGTTGCGGCCCATCTCGCGCAGGGCCATATCCAGCTGGAAGTAAGGCGTAATGTAAATACGGGTCCCGGCGTTGAACCGGGCGGGGTCGTCGGAATGGAACGTATTGTCGTATTCCAGCATGAACGCCAGCTTATCCTCCAGCGTGTAGTTGGCGCCGATAAAGCCGAAGTACTTGTTGGCGTCGAAATCCGAAACGTTCAAGCCGCCGTGGAGGACAAAATTGGAGACGCCGATCTCCTTGGACCCCACCACGTACAAACCTTTGCCTTTTTCCATATATTTCTTTGAGGCGGGATCGTAATAGTAACCCTGGCTGTCATAGCCCAGGGCCGCGGCCGGCATATAATACCCGCCGTCGAAGAACCGGAACTTCACCTGTATCTCGGGACGGCGCATCCTGATGGGGGAATCCGAACCTATAAGCTTGTCTATGGTCATGGCGGCGCCCAGGTTCAGACGCTCCAACACGCCGAAATTCAGGGAGCCCAGCACCCCGCCGTCGGAGTAGAACCGGGATTTCATCATGAACCCGTAATAATCAAGTATCCCAGCGGTAGGGATATCTATCATTTCCACATCGGGAAGGACGACGGCGTCCTTCTTGTCCTCCTCCGCCAGCGCCGGCGCGGCCGCCAGCAGGAAAAGAGTTAAAACCGCGCATATTTTTTTCATCGTCAACCTTCCTTGGGATAAAGTCCGCAGCTATATTTTAGAAAATTTACTCTCCAAGGGCCGCCTTAATCTTGGCCTCCAGGTCTTCCAGCGTGAACGGCTTCTGCACCGCGTCGCAGGCCCCGCTGAGCAGGGCGATGCCCCTTTCGCTGGCCACGTCTCGCGAAGTCATGATTATGATCTTGGGGGCTTCCGCCCCGCTGCGCGATGAGATCTCGCTGGCCACGTGGTAGCCGTCGATATAAGGCATCATCACGTCCAGCAGCACCAGGTCGAACTTCTCCTCCCCGGCCTTCTGCAGCGCGTCTTTGCCGTTGACGGTAATAGTGACGCCGTAACCGGCTTTTTTAAAATACGCCTCCAGCAGATCGGAGATATCCGGATCGTCGTCAGCTATCAGAATCCGCTTTCCACCTTCCATGTTTTATCCCCCAGCAGTTTTTCAATTTCCCGCAGCAGCGGGTCGTTAAGGCCCACCCGCTCCGTGGTCTCTATCATGTAGGTCCCGGCCCCCTTAGCTTTCACCTGGAAATAGACCGGGCACATGCCGTGGCTTTTCCCGAGGATGGACTTAAGTTCGGAAAGCTGTTTTTCGTCGAAGAGTATACCTTCGGGCAGGTTCAGCACAAGCCCCCGCGCGAATTTATTCATAGCCTCGAACAGGCCGTAAGCCTCTTCGGCGATCAGTTCGAAGCCCTGGTCGCCGAAATCCGATTTCTGCACCTTGCCGGCGACAACCACCATCTTGTTGGGCCCGAGTTGTGAGCCGTAGATCTTGTATTTTTTGGGGAACAGGCAGACCCCTACGGTGCCGGTCAGGTCCTCCACCTCGAATTTAGCCATGGCTTCGCCGGTCTTCTTGGTCTGCATGTTCTTGAACGCGCCCACCATGCCGGCCACGCGCACCACCGCGCCGTCCTCGAAACCGCCGGCCAGGACCTTCTCGATCTGGGCGTTGGAGACCATGGACAGGTGGCGGCGCAGGCTGTTCAGCGGGTGCCCGGAGAAGTAGAAGCCCAGCACCTCCCGCTCGAATTTCAGGATGGCGTGCTCGCTCATCACCTGTTCAGCCTTCTTTTCCTCGCCGAAAAGCATAGCCTGGTTGGCGTTGTACGAGGCTTTGCCGGACGAGGCGCAGAAAGCGTCCACGGCCGTCACGGCCTTGCTGCGCGAGACTTCCGGCTTCGGGCTCGGGTAGACGCAGTCGAAAGCCCCGCCCTTCGCCATGGATTCCAGCACGCGCTTATTGAGTTGCTTGGAATCCACCCGCAGCGTGAACTCCTCGAAGG
Organism: Elusimicrobiales bacterium; assembly: GCA_035353595.1. Lineage (GTDB taxonomy): Bacteria > Elusimicrobiota > Elusimicrobia > Elusimicrobiales > UBA9959 > UBA9959. The sequence goes on from DAOPZW010000025.1 coordinate 4,246, forward strand.
ACCGGAAAGCGCCGTTCCTGACGCGCTCGGCCACCACCGACTCCACTACGCCCTCGCCGACATTTTTAACCGCGGTCAGCGCGAAGCGTATCGCCGGCTTACCGCCGGCCTCCTCGATGGAAAATTTTTTCTGCGAACTGTTGATGCTGGGCCCCAGCACCGCTATGCCCATGTCCTGGGCCTCGCCGATGTAGGTCACCAGCTTGTTCTCCTTGTCCTCGGAGTTCACGGCGCTCTTGCCGATCTCGCTGGTCAGCAACGCGGCCATGAACTCCACCGGGTAGCTGGCCTTGAGCCAGGCCGTGTGGTAGGCCACCAGCGCGTAGGCCACGGAATGGGATTTATTGAAGCCGTAGGCCGCGAACTTGGCCATGTCGTCGAAGATCTTGTTGGAGAGCTTGTTGGGGACGTCGTTGAACTTCTTGGCCTGCTCGACGAACTTCACGCGCATCTTCTCCATCACGTCGAGCTTCTTCTTGCCCATCGCCTTGCGGAAATCGTCGGCTTCGCTGGGCGTGAACCGGGCCAGGCTCTTGGCGGTCTCCATGACCTGCTCCTGGTACACCATGGTACCGTAGGTGTCCTTCAGGACCGGCTCCAGCAAAGGGTGGTCGTAGACGATCTTCTTGCGACCGTGCTTGCGCTCCACGAACATCTCCAGCATGCCGCTCTCTATGGGGCCGGGGCGGTACAGCGCCACCAGCGCGGAGATATCGCTGAACACCGTGGGCTTGAGGCCCTTCACCAGTTTCTTCATGCCCTCGCTTTCCAGCTGGAACACGCCGGTGGTCTTGCCTTCGCACAACAGGTCGAAGGTCTTCTTGTCGTCCATCGGGACGGAGTAGATATCGAAATTTTCTTTGCCGGGCAGCTTGCGGATGAACTCGGAAGCGGTCTCGATGATAGTGAGCGTGCGCAGGCCGAGGAAGTCCACTTTCAGCATGCCCAGGGTGCCCAGCACGTTGCCGTCGTACTGGGTAGTGATGACGTCCTTGTTGTTGCGGTTGGCCAGCGGCACGTAGTTGGTGATGTCCTCCTTGGAGATCACCACGCCCGCGGCGTGCACGCCCGTCTGGCGGCGCAGACCTTCCACCTTGAGGGCGATGTCGAACATCTTCTTGATCTTGGGATCGCGCTGGTATTCCTGCAGTTCTTTGACGTCGCTGAGCGCCTTGTACAGCGTGGTGCCGAGCTCGGCCGGGACCAGCTTGGCTATGGCGTTTACGTCGGGCAGCGGGATGCCCATCACCCGGCCCACGTCGCGCACGGCGCTCTTGGCCTTGATGGTGCCGTAGGTAATGATATTGGCCACGCGGCTGGAGCCGTACTTCTCGCGCACGTACTGCACCACCCGCTCGCGGCCGTCGTCGGAAAAGTCGATATCCAGGTCGGGCATGCTCTTGCGGCCCGGGTTCAGGAACCGCTCGAACAGCAGGGCGTTGGGCAGCGGGTCCACGCGCGTGATATCCAGCGTGTAGGCCACCAGCGAGCCGGCGCCGGAGCCGCGGCCCGGGCCCACCGGCACGCCGATGCTGCGGCCGTGAGTTATAAAATCCATCACGATCAGGAAGTAGCTGGAGAAGCCCATCTGCTTGATGGTGCCCAGCTCGAACTCCATGCGCTTGCGGTATTCCTCGCCGGCGCCGGGAACTTTCTTCTTCAACCCCTGCTCGCAAAGGTCCCTGAGGTAATAGAAGTCCCCGTCCCCCTCCGGGTGCTTTTCCTTGTAATCCTGCGGGATGTCGAAAGCGGGCAGGTGGAGCTTGCTGGTATCTATCTTGACGTTGCACATCTCGGCGATGACCAGCGTGTTCTTTACCGACTCCGGGGTATGGGAGAAGAGCTTGATCATCTCCTCCGGGGATTTGTAGTACAACTCGTGCTGCGTCTGCCTGAGCCTGTCCGGGTCGTCGAGCGTCTTGCCGGTAGAGATGCAGACATGGGCTTCGTGGGCCTCCCAGTCCTCTTTCTTCGGGTAGTGGCAGTCGTTGGTGGCCACCAGGGGGATGCCGGTGCGCTTGGCTATCTCCAGCAGCCCGGCCATCGCGGCGGTCTCCTCCGGGATGCCGTGATCCATCAACTCAAGGTAAAAATTGCCCTTGCCCAGGATGTCCTGGTACTCCATGGCCATCTTCTGCGCGTCGTCAAGCCTGCCCTCGGCGCAAGCGCGCGCGATGTGCGACTTCAGGCAGCCCGACAGACAGATCAGCCCGTCGGCGTGTTTGGCCAGGAGTTCCGGGTCTATGCGGGGGTCGTGGTAGAAACCTTCGATAAAAGAGGCGGAGACCATTTTCATCAGGTTGCGGTACCCGGCGTCGCTGCGGGCCAGCACGGTCATATGCCCGTTATCGCGGCGGCCGCCGGTTTTGTCCCGGTCTTTGCGGGAACCTTTGGCGACGTAGCATTCGCAGCCGAGAATGGGCTTGAGGCCGGCCGCGTTGGCCATGAAATAAAATTCCATAGCGCCGTACATGTTGCCGTGGTCGGTGATGGCCAGGGCGTTGCCGGGCTTGGCCCCGAGGCCTTTCAGGAATTCCGAAGGGTTGCCATGGCCGTCGCTGAGGCGCAGCATCCCGTCCAGCAGGGAATACTCGGAGTGATTGTGCAGATGTATGAACCCGGAGGATAGCATTATTGATCTATGGACAAAAACCGCACCGCGCCTTAAACCCGCAGCCTTCCATATAATTATATGAATTAATAAGGCCGAGCGCCCGGTTTCCGGCTTTTTTCCTGTGCCGCGCGGCCCGGGCCGCGCTCAGCGCGCGGGTTTTGCGCGGGCTTTGCGCTCGAGGCCGGCCCGCCGCGCGGCCAGGGCGGCCGCCTCTTTCTTTCTGCCCAGAACGCCGAACGAAATTTCCTGGCACTTTAAAAGCTCGGCCAGCATCGCGTCGGAATAGAAGGCCGCGGTCTTCGGCAGATACTTTTCAGCCGCGGCGCGGCATACCCCCAGGGCCGCTTCCTCATCGCCTCCGGCCCTCAGGGCGAACGCCAGGCTCAGGTAGGGGTCGGGATAATACGGGTTCGCGACGATAGCCGCCCTGAAATCCCGCGCACCCGATACGTAATCCCCGGAAAAAATTTCAAGCACCCCTTTCTGGTTATAATACGAGGCGAGCTCAGCCGGACCGCCGCCGCTATAGACCGGGACCAGCGTTTCTACGGCGTCGGCAGCCTGCGGTTTCAGGCCCTTCTTAAAGGTCTCGGCGGCCAGCAGGTATGCCGACAGGGCATAAACCGCAAGTATTACGCAGGCGGCAGCCCCCAGCGCCAGGCGTGCCGCCGGCTGCGCGTCGAAAGGCGGCCGGGGTTCCCTGAAGACCGCCGCAAGCCGGCCTACGGGAACCGCCGCCAGCGCGCAGAGCAGCGGCAAGGCGGGGGCGAGATACCTCGCTTCGAAAGAAAAGAGCAGGTGCACTCCGGTAAAGTACGCGGCCAGCAGCCCCAGCAGGGACACAGCTTCGTTGCCGCGCAAGAGCCACAAACCGGCGGCGGAACAAAGGAAAAGAAAGGGGAACGTCCCGAAAACCAGCGGCAGCCTGGCTAAGAACCCTTTGACATAATTTCCCGGGCGCAGAACTATCCCCTTAAGCAGGGGCAGCGCTCCGGACGCCGGCGAATAAAGATCTCCCCGGCCTTCCTCCGCGTACAGCCGGGCGGCTTCGGACGGCAGGCAGGTGCCGGGCATGCCCGCGCCTGCGCTGTAGATATTGCACAGCGCGGCATTGCGCTCGAACGGGATGAACGTTTTGAAATGCGCGGCGTTCCTGGCCGCCCAGGGGACCAGCGCCAGGTAGGACAGCAGCAGCAGAGCCGGCAGCCGCCTTCTCAACCTCGCGCCGCCGGTCCCGCTGAAATACAGCCAGGCGGCCAGCAGCGCCGGGAACAGCGCCATGGGAGATTTGCAGGTGATGGAGATCCCGGCCAGGACGAAAGCCGGCGCCCAGTCTTTCCAGCCGCTTTTTTTTACGGCGCCCAGCGCCAGGGCCGCGGCTAAGGCGGCCAGCAGAAAGCCATAAAAGAACTCGACTTCGAACGAGGCCGCGCCGGCCACCGCTGCGGGATGCAGCGCGTAGAGCCCGGCCGCCGCCAGGGCCGGAAAGCCCGGCCCCCCCGCCAACGCCGCCGCCGCCCACACCAGCGGCACCGTGAGGATAAAAATAAAAAGCTGCGCCAGGAAGGCGGCGCGCATAGCCGTCCCGGTCTCCCCGGCGAAAAGAGAGAGAAAGACCGGGTATAAAGGCGCGCGGTAAGCGGAGGGGACAGCCGAAGAGCCGGGATAAGCCAGCACCCCGGCCTTATCAAGATTTACGGCCAGGGAATAGTAGCCGGTGACCGCGCGCCCGCTATCGGAATTATAATGGCGCCAGCGCAGGGCGCAGCCCGTCATGACGATAAGCGCCAGCCCGACCAGCGCGGCCCTGCCGCCGAAAGTGTATTTGGCAAAAACTGCGGCCATTTTTTTCATCCGGTTTTCCATAGGACAAATTTCCGGTCCGTGGAAATTATATAATTTGAGCATGGTAAAAACCGCGCACACCCGGAAAATGCACGCGTTTAAGGAAAAACTTTTAAAGAAGCGCCTGCTTTTTTCGGGCACGGTAGCTTTCCGCGCCGACACGGTAACGCTGCCCAACGGCAAAACCGCCACCCGCGAATTCATGGCGCACCCGGGCGCCGTAGCCGTGCTGCCGGTGCTGGCCGACGGCCGCGTCGTGCTGGTGCGCCAGTACCGCTACCCGGTAGGCCGCGCCACGCTGGAGATCCCGGCGGGGAAGCTCCATTCCGCCGCCGACAAGCCCCTGCTGCGGGCCAGGGCGGAGCTGCGCGAAGAGACCGGCTTCACCGCCGCCAGCGTAAAACCGCTGCTCACTTTCCTGGCCACCCCCGCTTTTTCCAACGAGGTGCTGCACGTTTTCACCGCCGCCGGCCTGCGCCCCGGCGCCGCCGCGCCCGACGAAGACGAATTCCTGAACGTTGAGTACCTGCCTTTTGAAAAAGCCTGGCGCATGGTCAGGACCGGGCTCATACGCGACGCGAAAACCATCATAGCTCTGCAGGCGTGGAAGATAAAACTACTGGAGAAAAAATGAAATTCGACACTACCGACACCCTTTGCGTCAACACCCTCAGGACCCTGGCCATTGATATGGTGGGACAGGCGGACTCCGGCCACCCGGGCCTGCCGCTGGGCGCCGCGCCGCTGGCTTACGCCATCTGGGCGGGCCACCTGAAATTCTCCGCCTCCGACCCGCTCTGGTTCGACCGCGACCGCTTCGTGCTGTCGGCCGGCCACGGCTCCTCCCTGCTCTACTCCATGCTGCACCTTTACGGCTACGGCCTGCGGCTGGAGGACCTGAAAAAATTCCGCCAGCTCGACAGCCTCACGCCCGGCCACCCGGAATACGGCCATACGCGCGGCGTGGAGACCACTACCGGCCCGCTGGGGCAGGGCTTCGCCAACGCGGTGGGCCTGGCGCTGGCCGAGAAACTTATTTCGGAGAAGCTCAACACCCCCGAGTTCACTCTGGTGGACCATTTCACTTACGTGCTGTGCGGCGACGGCGACCTGATGGAAGGCCTCTCCTACGAGGCGGCCTCCCTGGCCGGGACCATGAAGCTGGGCAAACTCATCTGCCTGTACGATTCCAACGGCATCACCATCGAGGGCTCGACGGGCCTGGCCTTCACCGAGGACGTAAAGAAGCGCTTCCTGGCGCAGGACTGGCAGGTCATCGAAGTGGCCGACGGCAACGACCTGGCCGAGCTGGACTCAGCTATAAAGAAAGCGAAGCGTACGGCGGACCAGCCCTCCCTGATAATCGCCAAAACGCATATCGGCTGGGCCAGCCCCAAGCAGGACAAGAATTCCGTGCACGGCGAACCGCTCAAGCCCGAAGAGATCCTGGCCACCAAGGCCAAACTCGGCTGGCCTTCCACCGAACCCTTCTTCGTACCGGAAGAGGCGAAAGCCCGCTTTGAGGAGCAGTCCGCCTCCGGAGAGAAGGACCGCAAGCGCTGGCTGAAGCTCTGGGAGAAATACTCCGCGGCGCTGCCGGGCAATGCCGAGCTGGCTAAGGCCATGCTGGGGCGCGAGATCCCGGAAGACCTGTTCAAGCCGGCTGATTCCTTTTTCGACAAAGCGGTGGCCACGCGCGAAGCCTCCGGCAAGGTAATAAACCTGATGGCGGAAAGAATGCCCGGCCTCACCGGCGGCTCCGCCGACCTGGGCCCCTCCACCAAGACGGATTTCATCAAAGAGCCGGCCCGCACCCTGCACTTCGGCATACGCGAGCACGCGATGGGCTCCATCCTCAACGGCCTGGCCCTGCACGGCGGGCTGATCCCGTTCGGCGCCACCTTCCTGGTGTTCTCGGATTATATGCGCCCGGCCCTGCGCCTGGCCGCAATAATGAACGCCCCGGCCATTTTCGTCTTCACGCACGACAGCATCGGCGTGGGCGAGGACGGCCCCACCCACCAGCCGGTGGAACACCTGATGAGCCTGCGCCTGATCCCCGGCCTGCTGGTGCTGCGCCCCGCCGACGCCTGGGAAACGCTGCACGCCTGGGAAACCGCCGTGCGCCTGAAACGGCCGGCCTGCATCGCGCTGTCGCGCCAGAAGCTGCCGCTGCTCACCCAGTACCGGGAAAAGATCGCCGCCGGCGTAGCGCGCGGGGCCTACCTGCTGCGGGGCCCTTCCACCACGCCTTCAGTGGAACTGATAGCTTCCGGCTCGGAAGTTTCCCTGCTGTTCGAAGCCGCCGCGCTGCTGGAGAAGGACGGCATCGCCGCCCGCATCATTTCCGTGCCCTCTTTTGAGCTGTTCCGCGAACAGGACCAGGCCTACAAAGATTCCATTTTTGTAGCAGGCCTGCCCAAGGTAGCGGTGGAAGCCGGCCGCGGCACCGGCTGGAAAGACTTTATCAACGCCCCCGTAACGGTGCTGGGGCTGGAGACTTTCGGCAAGTCGGCTCCCGCCGGGCAGATCTACGCCGCGGTGGGCCTGACGGCGGAGAAAATAGCGGCGGCCGCCAGAAAACTGGTCAAGTAAACCGGACCGGCGGCCGAGCGATAACACGCGGGCTTGCGGGGGAGGTCTCATGCATTCATTGGCTATAGCCGGGCTCGGAAAAATGGGCTACAACATGGCCCTGCGCCTTCTCGCCCAGAACCACAAGCCGGTGGTCTGGAACCGGGACCCGCAGAAATCGGCGGCGCTGGCCGCCAAGGGCGCGCTGGCCGCGCCGACCTTGACCGGCATGGTCGCGCTGCTGAAAAAGCCGCGCGCCGTGTGGATGATGATCCCCGCCGGCGAACCTACCGACGACCTGTTCCTCAGGCTGCTGTCCCTGCTTGAAAAAGGGGACCTTATCATCGACGGCGCCAACGGCAACTGGCGCGACGCCGTGCGCCACGCCGCCGCCGCGGAAAAACTCGGCGTCGGCTTCCTCGACGCCGGGGTTTCCGGCGGCATCTGGGGCCGCGCCAACGGCTACTGCATAATGGCGGGCGGAACAAAGGAAGCTTATGCGGGCGCGGAGCCCACGCTCAAAGCCCTGTGCCAGGAAGGCGGAGCCCTGCACTGCGGCGCGGCCGGCGCCGGACATTACGTAAAGATGGTGCACAACGCCATCGAGTACGCCATGATGCAAGCCTACGGCGAAGGCTTCGAACTCCTCAAAGCCTCCCCCTTCGGCGGCGTGGACCCGGCCTCGGTGGCCGCCCTGTGGAACCGCGGCAGCGTGGTGCGCTCCTGGCTGCTGGAACTGGCCCAGAACGCCTTCGACAAGGACCCCGGCCTGGAAAAAATTTCAGGCATCGTCCCGGACTCGGGCGAAGGCCGCTGGGCCGTAGAAGAAGCCGCCAGGCTCGGCGTAGCCGTGCCCGCTATCTCCAGCGCGCTGTTCAGCCGCTTCCGCTCGCAGGACAAGAACAATTACAGCGACCGGCTCTCGGCCGCCCTGCGGCGCGAATTCGGCGGCCACGCCGTGACTGAAAAGGCTTAGCGCCATGGAAAATATCGGTTTCTGCCAGGAAACCCGGCCGGAGAACTGCGCCTTCGTGCTCTTCGGGGCCACCGGCGACCTGGCGGCCAGGAAGATCATCCCCGCGCTGTTCGGCCTCTGCAAAAAGGGCCTGGCGCCAAAAAAATTCTATATGCTGCTCGTCGGGCGCACCAGGCTGGACCGACTGGAAATGGAGAGCCGCCTGGCCGCCAGCATCGAAAGATCGGAAGGCGGCCTCACCCCGGAGCACTTCAAGGATTTCCTGGACCGGGTGGAGTATCTGCAGGCGGATTACGACAGCCCGGAATTTTACGCGCGCCTCGGCGCCCGCCTGGACGCGCTGGGCGCAAAATTCGGCGTGGGGAAAAAGCGGCTATTCTACCTGGCCACGCCCCCGGCCGCTTTCCGGCCCATAACCCAAAAGTTCAAAGAGTCCGGCCTGCTCTACGCGCCCGAAGACTGTTCATGCTGGTCCCGCCTCATAATTGAAAAACCCTACGGTTCCAGCCTCGAGAGCGCCTGTGCCCTGGAGACCGGCCTCCGGCAGGCCGCGGCCGAAGAGCAGGTGTACCGCATAGACCATTTCACCGGCAAGGAAACAGTGCAGAACGTGCTGGCGCTGCGGTCGGCCAACAGCGTGTTCGACGAAACCTGGAACAACCGCTTCATCGACCATGTGCAGATAACCGTCTTCGAGGAACTGGGGCTGGAGGGCCGGGCCGGCTTTTTCGAGCGCATGGGCCTGGCCCGGGACATGATGAGCCACCTGCTGCAGCTGGCGGCCATAACGGCCATGGACCTGCCGGCCTCGTTCAAAGACACCGACTTCAAAACGGAAAAGCGCCGCTTTTTCGAAAGCATTTCCAAGCCCTGCGCCGGGGCGGCGCAGCTGCGGGCGGTGCGCGGCCAGTACGCCGGCTACCTGGCGGAACCGGGCGTGGCGCCGGGCTCCGTCGTGGAAACTTTTCTGGCCTTCAAGTTCTGCCCGGATAACGACCGGTGGCGCGGCGTCCCCTTCTATGTCCGGGCCGGAAAAAAAACCGGCGCCAAGCGCACCCGTATCGACCTGGTCTACAAAAAGCCCTGCCACGGGATCTTCAGTGGCATGGACGCCGGCTACGCCAATATCTTCTCCATAAACATGCAGCCCGCGGAAAACATTTCCTTCTCCCTTATCACCAAGCACCCGGGGCCCAAACTCTGCTTCACAAAAAAGGTCATGGGGCTCGACTACCGGGAGCACGCCGAAGAATTTTCCTCGCCGACGGATTATGAGCGGCTGCTCATCGACGCCATGGCGGGCGACCGTACCCTGTTCCTGAGCCCCTTTGAAATGCGCTTCATGTGGGAGTTCCTCTCGCCGCTGCTGTCCGCCTGGCGCGACGCGCCGGAGAAATACCCGCTCTACCCTTACCCGCCCGGCGCGGCCGGGCCCGCGGAGGCGGCCGCGCTCATAGAAAACGACGGCCGGAGCTGGCTTTGAGCCCCTGGCTGGTAAAAAGATTCCGCAGCGGCCCGGCCATGGCCGCATACGCGGCGGGACTGCTGCGCGGCGCGCTGCGCCGCAGCCGCGCGGCCGCCTTCACGGTAGCCCTGCCCGGCGGCGCCACGCCGCTGCGGCTGTTCAAGGCGCTGACCAAAAGCGGGCTGCGCTGGGACCGCGTTCATTTTTTCATGTCAGATGAAAGGCTGGTAAGAACCTCCGCGCCCGGCTCCAACTTCGGGCAGGCGCGCCGGCTCCTGTTCTCTAAGATACGGATACCCCGGGGCAACCTCCACCCGGTAGGCCGGGGAAAACCGGCGGCGGCCGCGGCGGCCTATGAAAAAGAACTGAAGAGGACGGCCGGCAAGGAGGGAAAGCTCGACCTTGTCTTCCTGGGGCTGGGCCCCGACGGGCACACCGCTTCGCTGTTCCCCGGTTCCCCGGCGCCGGGAAAAAGCTGGGAATTAGTAGCCCCCGCCCTGGCCCCGGCTGGCGCCGCGCCCCGCCTCCGCGTCACGCTTACGCCGGGCGCCATCAACCGCGCGAAGCTCGTAGTGCTTATGGCCGCCGGCCCGGAAAAAGCCGGCGTTTTCGGACTCGCCGCGGCGGGCGAAAAAAAGATCCCCGCGGGCAGCCTCAGGCCCCGCGGGAAATATTACCTGCTTTTTTCCGAAGTCCGGTGAGCGCGGCGCCCCCGGTCAAGGTTTATCTTTAGCCTTCTTCATCCCTGAAACTATCTCCAGGTTTTTCGCGGCGTCGCGGTAGCCCGGGGCTATCCGCAAAGCCCCGCGGAACCGGGCCAGGGCCTCGTCCAGCCTGCCCAGGGAGGTCAGCGCGATCCCCCAATTGTTGTAGGCCTCTACGAAATCGGGCTGCAGCCGCAGGGCTTCGCCGTAGTGGACGATAGCCTCCTCAAAACCGCCCCTGGCCGCCAGCGTAACGCCCAGGTTGACGTGCGCGGCGGCCAGGCCGGGCTTCAGCGCGAGGGCGCGGCGGTACTGCTCCTCCGCCTCGGCGGCGCGGCCCATGGCGCCCAGCGTCACCCCCAGGTTATAATGCGCCTCGGCGAAACCGGGCTTCAAAGCCAGGGCCCGGCGGTAATGTTCCACGGCTTCACCGGCCCGGCCCTGCCCCGCGAGGATCACCCCGAGGTTATGATGCGCCTCGGCGTAAGACGGCCGCAGAAGCAGGGCGGCGCGGTAGTGCTCCGCCGCGCCTTCTGGGTTCCCTCCCGCCGCCAGCGTAAAAGCCAGGTAATAATGCGCGTCGGCGTAATGCGGCGCCAGCCGCAGCGCCTCCGCGTAATGCTGCAGCGCCTCGCCGGACCTGCCCAGGGCCGCCAGCGCGACGCCGGAATATAGATGGGCCTCCGCGAAGCCGGGCTTGATGTTCAGCGCCGCCCGGTACTGCGCCAGCGCTTCCTGGAGCCTGCCCTGCCCCGCCAGCGCCAGACCCAGGTTATGATAGGCCCCGATATCCGCCGGGTCCAGGGTAATGGCCCACCTGAACTGCAGTTCCGCTTCCTCCAGCCGGCCGGCGCCGCTGAGCGCGGTGCCGAAGCCCACATGCGCCATGTCTGAACCGGGCGAATCCGCCGCCGCGCGCGCCCAGAAACTCAGGGCGTCCCGGTAATTGCGGCTCTGCGCCAGCCCGCCCGCGCACAGGAACGCCAGCACCGCCGCGCCCAGATATTCGGCCTTTTTTCCGGCAGCGAACTTGACCAGGTCTATCTCCATCAGCGCTACGATCAGCCCGAAAAAGGGCAGGTATACCCTGTGCGGCATAAAGTTAGCCGCGGCGGACAGCGGCGAAAGCAGCCCCGGCAGCAGGAACAGCAGGAACCAGCAGAGGCCGAAAGCCGCATACCCCGGGCGCGCCCGCTTCGAAAGGAGAAGCAGGAGCCCGAGCCCAGCGGCGGCGGCCAGTCCCGGATAAATATTAATGTCGCGAGCCGCGGTCATAATGTGGATATTTACCGGCAGCGCCAGGTCGCCGAAACCGGAAATAACGGCCGGCAGGTTCCCGAACACGGACTTCAGCACCCCCGCGGCCGTCAGCGGCAGCCCCTGCTTCAGCGCCAGGCTCCTGAGCAGCAGCCAGGCCCCCGCGCCCAGCGCCCAGCCGGCGGCCAGCGGCCAGCCCGCCGCGTATATTTTTTTCTTGCCTATAAAATACCGGTAAAGGAAGCAGGCGGGGACCAGCCCCACCGCCGACTCCTTGGTGAACATCGCCAGGGCAAAGAAGAGCGCGTGCGCGGCCGCGTAGCGGAGCCGCCCGGTATCCCAGAAACCGAGGGCGGAGAGGAACGCGGCGAGAACAAAGACGGTCAGCAGGGAGCCGTTGCCGCCGGCTATCCAGCAGACGACCTGCACCACGGCGGGATGAGCCAGGAAAATGAGCGAAAAATAGAAGGACTTTTTCTCGGAATGCCGCAGCCTGGTCAGCAGGCGGAAAACCAGGCAGGCGGCGAGCAGGTGCAGGAAGAGGTTCGTGAACCTGTAGACGAAAGGGTCCGCTCCGCCGAGCCGGGCCTGCAGCATGAGCACAAGATTGGCCACGGGCCTGTAGTAAAGGGCGGAGCCGTCGAGCGAAAAGACCACGTCGCGCCGGAACACTTCCAGGAGATTGGCGGGGTCGCGCAGGAAATCCTGGGACGTCTGGATAACATTGTCGTCGAGAGAGTTGAAACCGAAGCCCAGGCAATGGCCGTAAAGCAGGAGGCCGGCGAGGACGAGGGCGGCGTAATACTTGTAGCTGTCGCTGTTCGCGCCGGCGCCGGGCGCCGGCAAGCTTTCCGGCATAAGGTTCCTAGAATCCCCTGGCTCGTTTAAGGCCGAACACCGAGGCTAAGCCGAAAAGAAGGCAGGGCGCCAGGCCGGCCGCCAGCGGGGGCAGCAGCTCCGCCTTGCCCGCTTCCTGCGACATTATTATCACGGCCCAGAAGAAAAAGCCCACGCCCACGGCGAGGCCGAAACTGAGGAAAGAGTTGTTTTTGCGCAGCAGCAGCACCATCGCGGCGCCTATCAGCGCCATGACGGGGTTCGCCAGCGGGGCGGCCAGCTTCACCCAGAGCAGCGTACGCTCCGCGGTGGAAGGCGCGCCCACCAGGCGGAGCCGGCGCAGCCGCTGCAGCACCTCGGCGGAAGACACGCCGTCCGGGACGAGCTTTTCCAGCACCATGTCCCCGGGCGGCACGGACACCCCGGAATCCCACAGGGCGAAGCGCTCCATCGAAGGCGCGGCGTCGCCGCTGAATTTCAGCAGCACCCCGTCCGAAAAGATCCAGCGCTTAACGCCTTCGCGCCAGCTGGCCAGGCGGGCGTTCACTTCCAGGAACAGGCGCCCCTCTTTATAAATATTCAGTATTACCCCTTCCATCACCCGGCGCTGTCCGTCGAAACGCCGCGCCGTCACAAAAGCTTCGCCGCCGGCGGAAAAAGACACGTCCTTCTTCACCACCTGCCGCCAGTCGCCCCTGGCGCGCAGCTTGCCTTCAAAGATGTATTCCGAACGGAGGTAAAAATCCGGCGCCACGGTTTCCTGCAGCAGGAGCTGGCCCGCCCCGGTCAGCGCCGAGCAGACCAGCAGCGGCTTTATCATCTGGAACGGCTTCCACCCCCCGGCCAGCCCGGCTTTCCACTCCCCGCGCGAGATCATGCCGCCCAGCGCGCTGAGCACGGCCAGCAGGGTCGCCATCGGGGTCATCTTCACCATGAAGTAAGGCGCCTGGTAGAGGATATACTGCGCGAACAGCCCCGCGCCGGCGCCGCTCTTCATGAAGAAGTTGAGATTGTCGAAAAGGCTGCCGAAGATCAGCAGCAGGCAGAACACCGCAAGCCCGAAGGCGAAAGGCGCCCAGAAAGAGCGGGCGATGTAGCGGTAGAATATTTTATCCATAGCCCGTGCTTACTTGGCGACCAGACGTTTTTTCCACAGCCAGGCCCCGGCCAGCGCGGTCAGTATGGCGGGGGCGAAGATCGCCCAGGGGAAAACCGCCGGGTACTTCCGCGACAGCACCATGCCGCTGACCATGAGGCCGTAATAAAAGAAAATTATGAGCAGGCTCAGCGCGAAACCGGCCGAGCGCCCGCGCTTGTCCAGCGCCACGCCCAACGGAGCGCCTACCAGGAAAAAAGCCAGCGGCGCCAGGGCCAGCGCGAAGCGCGAGGCGGCCTCGATGCGGAACTTCGCAGCGACTTCCTTGTCGGCGATGCCCTCGCGCAGCCTGGCCAGGAGGCCGGGCGTGGAAATTTCCCGGTGATTGAGCTTGCGGGCTTTGCCGCTGTCGGAGAAAAAAGGGAGCATGGTCTTATACGAAGTGAAGCTCCCGTAAAGGATCTTCTCCGCGTTCTTGCAGTCCGTCTGGCTGAACTGCCCGTCGGCAAGTTCTATCTCCAGCCCCCGTTCGCGCTCCACCCGGTAGCGACCGTCCATGGCGCTGAGCTTGGTCACAAAAGCCGCGGCGTCCCGCTTGTTGACGCGCTGGATCAGCTTTACCCCGCGCATTTTCCCGGTCAGGCCGTTAACTTCGCGCGCGTAAAGCACCCAGTCGGAGATCTGCTGGAAGGTGCGCGGCTTCAGCTCTATTTTCGTGACCCGGTTTATCATGGAGATCGTATAATCCGTGGACCGCTTCAGCCCCCTGGGGCCCGCCCAGTTGTTGACGAAGAGCAGCAGCAGGGAGCACAGCAGCGCGCCGCCGAAGACCCAGGAAAAAATGTTGTAGAAAGAAAACCCGCCGGCGCGCAGCGCGATTATTTCCCCGTCGACCGACATCTGGCCCAGGCTGAGCAGCATGGCCAGCAGGAAAGCCAGCGGCAGCGACATGCCCAGGATATTGGGCAGCAGGTACACCATGCTCTTGGCCAGGAAATAGGCGGAGAAGCCGGCCAGGACGCCCTGGTTGACCATCTGCACGAAGTTCAGCATTACCAGCAGGGACGCGAAGACGAAAAGCGACAGCAGGAGATACTTCGCGAAGACGCGCAGCATGTAGAGGCGGGCTATAGGCACGAACATGTATTTATTCTATTATATATGGACGAGGCCGTGGAATCAGTTAGCGGCGCCGCAGCCCCCCTTTGCCAGGGGGGCAGTTTTTGTTTGCCTTTTTTCAGGATCTAATTTTGAAGCGGATACAATTCGGAGGATTACTGCTTACGCTGCTGCTGCCGGCGCTGACCTGCGCCGGGGCGGCGGAGCTGCCGCAGCCCGCCGGCGAAGCGGCCGGCGGGCGCTTCCAACTGCTGGAGCGCGACCCCGGCCGCAGCCTCACGGAAACCGCGGTTTCCACCGCCGCGGACAGCGGCGGCCTGGAGGAAATGGCGGCGGAACTGCCCTTCTCTTACAGCCAGGACGCCTGGAACGCCGCGCGCGAAGCGGTGGAGAGCGGCCGCTACCGCGGGACGGCGGCGGCGCGCAGGGCCGAGGTGGAGATCTCCACCGAAGCCCCGCTGGCGCCCGAGCCGCAGGTGGAATTCAAAGAATCTGGCACCGCCCTTTCCGTAACCGGCCGCAAGGTCATAGCCCTTAACTACAGCGGCAAGAAGTTCCTGAACAAGCAGACCACTACCACCCGCGCCCAAAGCCTGAGCCTCTTCGAAATTACGCAGCAGATGCAGGTGCGCATGCAGGGCAAGGTGGGCGAAAAGATAACGGTTAACGTCGACTACGACGATACCAAGCAGGACAAGCAGGATATTTCCGTCATCTACCAGGGCGACCCCAGCGAGGTGGTGCAGAACGTGGCTTTCGGCGACATCGACCTGTCCCTGCCCTCCACCGAGTTCGTCTCCTATAACAAGCAGCTGTTCGGCATCAGGGCCGACCTGAAGACCAACCGCCTGAAATTCACCTTCGTAGGCTCGCGCACCAAGGGTATCACCAAGACCAAGCAGTACAGCGGCAACACCCAGTTCCAGACGGCGGATCTGCTGGACATAAATTACCTGCGGCATAAATATTACGACGTCTCATTCGGCAATACCGCCCGCCTGCCCATAAAAGCCGGGTCCGAGCGCATTTATATCGACCAGCAGACGCAGGCGCTGGTGGACGGCGTGCTCATCACCAGCAGGACGGCCGACGACCTCGACGTACCCTCCTCCACCTACACCGGCCGCTTCCAGCTGCTCAGCCCCGGCATCGACTACGTGATGGACTATTCCAAAGGCCTTGTCACCTTCAGCCGCACCCTGAACAATCAGGACGTGGTGATCATAGACTACCAGAACGCCAGCGGGAATTATCTCGCCCGGAACTCCAGTTCCACCCTCGACGACATTGCGGGCACCGGCCGGGAAAAGATAATAAAATCCCTCAACGACATCCAGGTCTCCCCCGACGCCTGCCCCACCTGCGAAGCCGCGCTCAAGCGGGAGCTGAAAACTTATTATTCGATAGGCCAGACCAATTTAGTGCGCGACGATGGACGAGGTAATTTCACGCTGAAGATACAGGACATCAGCCGCAACGAAGTGGGCTCCAGACTGAACCCGCCGCAGCAGTATCCCGACACCATCGAAGTGGATTTCGAGCAGGGCATCTTCATGCTCAAACAGCCTTTCGGGGCGGAAGGCGCGCCGCTAGTCCCGGACCCGAACATCTATTCGGCCGCGCCCATCTCAAAGCGCGTGATCCGGGTGGAGTATTCCTACCGGTTCAAGACCTTCCTGCTCGAGCCCGATATCGTGGTGCAGTCGGAAGTGGTGCGCGTCAACGGGGTAAAGCTCGGCCGCAACGAGGAATACTTCATAGACTACGAATCCGGCTTCATCACCTTCTACTACCCGGAGCGCATCGGCCAGGACGCGAAGATAGACATGACCTACGAAGTCTCGCCCTTCGGCGGGGTGGGCAACCAGTCCCTGGTCGGGGGCCGGGCCTCCTACGACTTCGGCAGCCATTTCTCGCTGGGTTCCACGGTGCTTTACCAGGGCGGCATAAAGTCCAATGTCGTCCCCAGCGTTACGGACCTCACCAACAGCATGCTGGTCTACGAAGGCGACGCGCAGCTCAAGGGGCTGAACCTGCTGGGGCTCAGGGCTTCGCTGGGCGGCGAAGTCGCGCAGAGCCGGACCAACCCCAACCTGAACGCCTACGCCCTGGTGGACAACATGGAGGGCGTTAAGCAGGACGACTCCGCCTCCATGGACAAGAACTTCTGGGTCATAGCGGCCAATCCCACCCTGGGCCCGGCCTACCCGGACGCCCTGGGCTGGGAGAATGAGAACGTAAAATTGAGCGTTATAAACGCGAATACCACCACGGACGGCACCCAGCAGGTGCTTAACTTCTCCTATGATTTCAGCGTCTCGTCCGAAGTCTCCATAGTTTACCCGCTGTCGCCCACCGGGCTCGATTTTTCACAGAAGAACACGCTGGAACTGGTGGTCGCCGGCTCGACCGGGACCTTGTTCAATATCCACCTGGGCCAGATCAGCGAGGACTCGGACAATTCCGGCGGAGCTTCTTTCGTCTGCGCCTCTGGACTTACGCTCAACAGCGCGCCCAAGAGCGAGGACGCGAACTGCGACGAACAGGTTTCCGGCGCCGAAGACATAGGCTGGCTTTATTCGCCCGATCCTGCGCACCAGCGGCGCTACGGCGCGGGCAACGGCCGGCTGGACTCGCAGG
This sequence comes from Elusimicrobiales bacterium, assembly GCA_035353595.1. GTDB lineage: Bacteria > Elusimicrobiota > Elusimicrobia > Elusimicrobiales > UBA9959 > UBA9959. The sequence goes on from DAOPZW010000025.1 coordinate 21,373, forward strand.
ACCTCAACAAGAACGGCCGGCTGGACGCGCAGGACTTTACCGGCGGCGACTTCGGCTATCGCGGCGTGGGAGTGGCCGCCGCGACACAGACCCTGACCTCCACCGGCTGGCAGACGCTCGTGCTGCCGCTGGGCGTGACCTCGCTGAACAACTATAAATGGAACGCCATCAAACAGGTGCGCATCTCGCTGAAACAGGGCACCGGGCCCGCGCAGGGCAGGCTGCAATTCGCCAGGATCTCGGCGGTAGGCAATACCTGGAGCGTACAGGCCAGCACCACCCTGGGCACCGATACGCTGGCGGCCGTAGCGGTCAACAATCTCGACACCGTAGGTTACCAGCCCATTTATGAGGCGGGCGGGGACGCGAGCGCGGTGTTCAACAACTTGTACGGCTCCGTTTCCGAGCAGAAGCAGAAGAACAATTCCAAGAACCTGTCCGAGCAGAGCCTCCAGATAGAATACTCCGGCATAACCTCCACCGCAACCGCCTACGTGTACAGAAAATTCACCAGGCCCATCGATATTTCGCAGCACGGGCAGTTCCGCTTCCTGATCCGGGCCGTAGACCTGGACCCGGGCGCCAGTTTCTACCTGCAGCTGGGCGACGCGAACAATTATTTCAAGGCCGAGGTCCCGCTGGCCCCCGTTCATAATTCCTGGCGCCTGGTGACTATAGACCAGAAAGACCTCAACGGGGACAATGTGCCGGATATCTGGGACAACGTCTCCAACCCGGGTTATACGGTGACTGTCTCCTCCAGAGGGTCGCCCAACCTGCAGCAGATCTCGCAGATCATAGTGGGGGTGGCGGCCGAGGACGGCTCCGTGCACAGCGGCGCCGTCTACCTCAACGAGATCCACCTGGCCAAACCGCTCACCCGCACGGGCAACGCCCGCAAAGTGGAAGGGTCCTTCGAAATACCGGGGTGGATGAGCTTCGGGGGCAAGCACCGCTACATGGACCGCAATTTCCAGACCCCGGTGACCGCCATCGCCAACCAGGACAACGAGCAGCAGTCCGGCTACCTCAACCTGACGCGCATCTCCTTCCTGCCGCTCAGCGTTACCGCGGCGCGCCAGAACATAGTTACGCCCAACGCCTTCGTCACCGGCGCGAACAATCTTGTGAACTCCATGCAGCAGGGACGCGTCAGGAAATTCGACGGCACTGCTTCCGGCTCCCTCAACATCCGCGTGCTGCCGAAGCTGGGTTTTAACTACGCCAAAGGCGTAACCGACTATACGGCGCTGAGCCGCAAGGACAATAAAGACACCTATTCCGCCAATCTGAATTACACGATCCCGTGGGCTTTCTTCCCCCTGCCGCAGACGATCACCGCCAACGGCTCGCTGGGGCTCAGCAAGGTCAAGTACGACCCGAGCCGCCTGGTGAATTCCGCGGGCCTCTTCAACACCGACGAGCGCACCGAGAGCTACGGAGGCAAGCTGACCATGGTGCCCTGGAACGGGTCTTCTTTGAATCCCGGCTATTCGCTGCAGCTGGCCCGCGAACAGCGCTCCCCGGTGCTCGCGCCGGAGACTTTCGAGCGCTATCCGAAATCCATGCAGCAGACCGCGGATTTCACCTCCAATTTCATGCTGTCGAAGTGGCTGAACCCTTCGGTGAATTACTCCATCACCACCATGGAGAACAACAACCTGAACGTGACGACCGTCACGGTGGCGCAAAGTTCGGCCGTCTACTCCCCCGGCATGATCAAGACGGTGACCCGCACCGCGCAGGGCGGCGTGAGCCTGACGCTGTCGATGAACGACCTGATGCCGACCAACCGGCTGCTGCGCTCGCTGTCGCTGTCCTCCAACTACCAGATCCAGGACGGAGATTCCTGGTCCAATATCGAGAAGGACTATGACGCGCGCTCACAGCTCTGGATCCGGCAGGCCCTCAAGCCCGCCAACAGGCTCGCCCTGCGCAATTCCCTTACCCTCAGGGACACGGTCAGTTCTAACCAGCGCTGGCAGCCCTTCGAAGGCTTCGGGTTGAAAGGGATATTCGCGCCGCTCAATACCCTGTCGGTGACCAATAATTACAATAACTCGGTGCAGCGCTCCGAAGTGACCGGCACCATCACCAAAAGCGTCAACCGCACTTTCCCCGACATGATAGTGTCCCTGTCGCAGCTGGAAACTCTGACCGGCACCCGCCGCTGGGCGCAGAACGCCAGCGTGAACCTGAAGTATTCGCGCAACACCAACGAGGCGAAAGCCATCTCGCTCGACAGCGCCGACGCCTACGGCGTGGACCTGCGCTTCAAGCTGCTGAACAAAGTGGATACCGCTACCAGCTACAACCTGCGGATGTCCGGCAAGCGCGACCTGCGCCTGAACCAGGTAACACAGGACGTCCGGCACGACGACTTCACCATCCAGGGCGCGATGGACTACAGGAAGTTCCGTTTTACTCCGAAGCTGGACTATACCTCCGACATCACAAAGGGGCCTTTGGGCGTGGTTACACAGAGCGCCAAGACCATAACGCCCAGCCTGCTGATAAAATCCGACTTCAACCTGCCCAAGGGCCTGCGGGTGCCGTTCACGAAAAAAACCATCATGTTCACCAACCGCATAATCTGGACGACCACGCTCAGCTACGCCATCAAATCGTCCCCGATCACGATCGCCGAGAACACGCGCCTCTTCTCGCTCAACTCGAGCGCGGACTATGAAGCGGCCAAGAACCTGCGCCTCACTTTCAACCTGGGCCTGCAGCGCTTATGGCACAAATCGC
>DAOPZW010000026.1:0-24075 GCA_035353595.1 Elusimicrobiales bacterium
GCTAAAATGTCAAGAGCAGCAGCTGACTTTTCAATTTTAACCGGACAGCTGTGGCCTTCGGAGCTTGCGGCGGCGGAAACTACTTGTCTTTCTGCTCCAGTTTGGCCCAGGTGTCCTTCAGCGTCACCGTGCGGTTGAACACCGGCCCCCCGGGGATAGAATCCTTCGGGTCCACGAAGAAGTAGCCCAGCCGCTCGAACTGGAACCGGGCGCCCGCAGGCGCGTCCTTCAGGGACGGCTCGCACCAGGCGCCGTTGACCGCTTCCAGCGAACCGGGATTCATATTTTCCTTGAAGTCATGCCCCTCGGGCACATCCTCCGGGGCGCGCTGCGTGAACAGCGCGTCGTACAGCCGCACCGGGGCGGCAAAGCCGTGGCGGGCCGAAACCCAGTGTATGGTGCCCTTGATCTTGCGGCCGTCGGGAGCGTCGCCGCCGCGCGTGGCCGGGTCGTAGGTGCAATGCACTTCCGTCACGTTCCCGGCGGCGTCCTTTACCACGCTCTCGCACTTGATTATATAGGTGGCCCGCAGGCGCACTTCCTGCCCCGGCGTCATGCGGAAGAACTTCTTCGGAGGTATCTCCTTGAAATCGTCCTGCTCTATATAGATCTCGCGGCAGAACGGCACCTTGCGCGTGCCGGCCGCGGGATCGCCGGGATTGTTCACCAGGTCCATCTGCTCCACCTGGTCGGCCGGGTAATTGGTGATAACGACTTTCAGCGGGCGCAGCACGGCCATAACGCGGGGCGCGGTCAGGTTCAGTTCATTGCGCAGCGCGTTCTCCAGCACCCAGATATCCACTATGCTGTTGAACTTGGCCACGCCTATCTCGGCGCAGAAGGCTTTGATAGACGCGGCGGTATAGCCGCGGCGGCGCAGCCCGGAGATGGTGGGCATGCGGGGATCGTCCCAGCCGCTTACGTGGCCGTCGCGCACCAGTTCCAGCAGTTTGCGCTTGCTCAGCACCGTATTGCTTAAATTCAGGCGGGCGAACTCTATCTGCCGGGGCCGGTAGATGCCCAGCGCCTCCAGGAACCAGTCGTAGAGCGGCCGGTGGTCCTCGAACTCCAGCGTGCAGATGGAATGGGTTATCTGCTCGATGGAATCCTCCAGGCCGTGCGCCCAGTCGTACATCGGGTAGACGCACCACTTGCTGCCCTGGCGGTGGTGCTCGGCGTGCACGATGCGGTACATCACCGGGTCGCGCAGATAAAGGTTGGGGCTGGCCATGTCTATCTTGGCGCGCAGCACGCGCGAACCGTCGGGGAATTCCCCCTTGCGCATGCGCTCGAACAGGTCGAGGTTCTCCGCCACGCTGCGGTTGCGCCACGGGCTGTCCTTGCCCGGTTCGCTGGGGCTGCCGCGGCGCAGGCGGGTCTCCTCCGCGGTCTGGTCGCAGACATAGGCTTTGCCTTTCTTTATAAGCTCCACGGCCCAGTCGTACATCTGCTGGAAATAGTCCGACGCGAAGAACAGGCGGTCCTCGAAATCCCCCCCCAGCCACCGCACGTCCTCTACGATCGAATCCACGTATTCCTGCTCTTCCTTGGCCGGGTTGGTGTCGTCGAAACGCAGGTTGAATTTACCCTTGTAGTCGCGGGCGAGCCCGGCGTTGAGGCAGATGCTCTTGGCGTGACCGATATGCAGGTAACCGTTGGGTTCCGGCGGGAACCGCGTGTGCACGCGCCCCCCGTTCTTGCCCGCAGCCAGGTCGGCGTCTATGATCTCGCGTATGAAATTGGACTTAGGTTCGGCGTTTTCCATATAAAAATTATAACAATTTATGCGGTGTACCCTGTCTGACAACTTTCACCCCAAAAGTTGCCAGGCAGGTATTCCGGAGGAAGCCCGCCAGATACCCTTTCGGGAGCTTGCCGGGGTTTGGCTGCGCAAACACGTGGTCGCGCACACCGTGCGCGCCACTCCCCACTCAGGCTCGCCGCTGCGCAGTCACAGATAAACCGCATAGCGGTTTTCCGCGACCCCGGCTCGGCAATTTTTCGCTGTAAAAATTGCCTCCGCCCTTGCGGCCCGGACGCGAGGCATAATTATGCCTCGCTCTAAAGCCGGGCCTCACCTCGCCTTCCGTGAGGGTTTGCTCCGCCAAACCCCGGCAAGCTCCCTCCAATACACACGGGGCTTTTGTTATGAAAGTCAAGGAAACTCGTGAATGCAGAAAAAACCGGGGACCCGGCTGGTCAGGGTAATTCAAATTCGAGGACCGCTGTTTTTCCTTTTTGGGATTGGACGCGGACCGTAGCGGGGCACTTCGGGCCGGCGCAGAGGCGGGTGGCGGAGCCGGCGCCGTTCTCTATTTTTACGGGACCGATCTCCCAGTCGTAAAGATCGGCGCGGCCGGTGTAGCCGGGGGCGGCGGGCCAGCGAGAGGTGATCTTTACGCCCGCAGCGGAAGTTTCGCCCGGCCAAATTCTTTCTATCGCGGCGCCCTTCTTTTTAAGGCCGGCCAGCACACCGCGCAAAGCTTCGGGCGCCGGGCCGTACGGGATCATTACCCTGCCGATCCCCACCAGCCGCGACAGCTCGGCCAGGCCGTTGAAGTTCTTTTCTTCCAGCGAAGTCAGCGCTATGCCCTCCAGGCGGGTAGCGCCGGCGGCAAAGACCGCGTCAGCCAGCTTCTTGCCGCCCACTCCGGGATTTACCAGGAAGATCCCCCCCTCCGGCAGACGCAACAGCGCGCAGTTAGTGTTTGAATCGCCGAATAACTCGGCCCGGCAGAGCCGGAGCCCCCTGGCCTGCGCCGGCGCCAAAGAACCAGCCGCCATCACGCAAAGCCCCAGCGCGGCGCAGGCGTAAAGCCGGATATTTTTAAAACCGAACAGCGGCGCGTGCAGCACGGCGAAAGCCAGAATATAAAAACCCGCTATGCCCCAGGGCGACGGCTCGCCCACGCTGAAGGCGGAGAAAGGCAGGGCCGCAAAGAACTTCACCGCGCTGATGAACATCCCCGTAAAAACCGCGCAGGGCCAGGCAAAAAGCTTAAATACGAAGCCGGCGCCGGAAAAGACAGCCATCAGGAAACCCAGCCCCATGGCGATGCCGGACGCCGGCACCAGGACCACGTTCGAAACCAGCGAAACCGCCGAGATCCGGTGGAAATACAGCGCCAGCAGCGGGTAGAGGAACAGCTGGGCGAAAAAACTTATCATGAACAGGCCGCCCAGCCTCACCGCCAGGCCTTCAAGCCTGTCCGGCGCCTTTAAACCGCAGGCCGCGGCAAAAGCCCGGACCCAGCCCTTAAAAATATCGTTTAAGCGCCTATCCCAGACGGCCATCCCCACCGTCAGGCCGTATGCGGCCAAAAACGACATCTGAAAACTCACGTCAAAAAGGTAGCGGGGCGCAACCGCCAGGAGGGCCAGGGCGGCCACGGTAAGGGAGTGAAAAGCGCCCACTTCACGGCGCAGGAGGAAAGCCCCCAGCCCGAAAGAAAACATCAGGTAAGCCCGCACCAGGGGCGGATCAAGCCCGGAGCTGAGCACATAGAAACCCGAACACAGCAGGGCCGCCAGGCCGGAATATTTCCTTCTTAAACCCAGCCGGGAACACAGGGCGTACAGCACCACCACCACAAAACCCACATTCGAGCCCGAGGCCACCAGCAGGTGCATGGCGCCCGAGTCCTGGAAGGCCACCTTCATCTCCGGCGAAATATTTTTCTTTTCGCCGATAACGACGCCCCCCATTACGGCGGCGGCCTCTGGCTCCAGGTTTCTTTCGAAAGTGTCCAGCACCCTGGCCCTGAACGCGCGCGCCAGCAGCAGCACCCGGCTGGCCGGCTTCACAACTTCCAGCGCGCCGGTCCTGGCCTCCGCCGCTATGCCCCGGCTGGACAGGAAATCGGCCCAGTCGAAGCCGCCGGGCGCGGCGCTGCCGGCGGGCGCGGACAGGTCGGCCAGGAACTCCACCCTGTCGCCGTAAGAAGCGCCGCCCAGCTCACGGGCGTAGACCATAAGCCCCGTACGCAGCGGTGTCCCGTAAACGCTGCCGGTATCCAGCGCGCAGCGCCAGCGGCCGCGGCTGAAAGCCGGGTACTCGCTGAGGCGCCCCTCCACCAGCGCCCCGTAGCGCGGCAGGGGAAAAGGCAGGGGCGGCGGCGGCTTTAAGAAATAGCCCCGGAAGATAAGGATGTTGGCGGCGTAGAAGAGAAGCAGGAGGAACAGCGGCCGGCGGTAATACGAAAACAGCATAAAACTGCGCTGAGAAAAGGCCGGCGCGGAGAATTAAATGTTCGTCCGGCCTTTCAGGGCGTGGCCCAGGGTAACTTCGTCCATATAATCGATGTCGCCGCCCAGCGGCACGCCGCAGGCTATGCGGGTTATTTTCTCGACGTACGGCTTGAGGCTCTGCGTAAGGTACATGGCGGTGGTCTCGCCCTCGGTATCGGGATTGGTGGCGATGATAATTTCTTTTACCCGGCCGTCGGCCGCGCGCACGCGCTCCACCAGTTCGTTGAACTTTATCTGCTCCGGCGTTATCCCCTCGGCGGGAGACACCGAACCGTGCAGCACGTGGTAAACCCCGGCAAAGCTACGGGCTTTTTCTATGGCGGCCAGGTCCTGCGGCCGCTCCACCACGCAGATCACGGAGCGGTCCCGCGCCGGCTCGGCGCACACGGAGCAGAGCCCGCCCTCGGCGTAGTTAAAACATTCCCGGCAGTAGCCGATGGATTTCTTCACCGAGCGCAGCGCCTCCACCAGGGCCTCCACCTCGGCGTTGGAGGCGCGCACCACGTACATGGCGAACCGCTCGGCCTGCTTGGGGCCCACGCCGGGGAACTTGCGAAAAACGGCGATGATCTTATCCAGTGCTTTCATAGGTCGCCCGGCGCCCGCGCCGGGGCTTATTTAAGTTTATTTATGCGCGTAATGCGGCCGTGGAATACTTTGGCCAGATGCTTCAGCTCCGGCTCCGTGCCGGCGTCCACCGTCTGCATCGTGGGAGTTTTCGAGCGCGGAGCCTGGCTTTCCTCCGGCGGCGGCGGAACGTCGCTCAGCTCCGTCTCCTCGTCCGCGGACGAGCCGTCCTCCTGCGCAGGAGCGGCCGCCGGGGCGCGGCTCACCTCCGCCGCCGGCGCGGGAGCGCTCACGGGCCGCTGCGGCACGGCGGCGCCGCGCTGTACGGCCGAAAATTCGGCAGTGATCTTTATTCTCCTGCCGGCGGCCTTTGCGAAGATCTCTTCCAGCTCCGGCAGGAACTTCTCCACCATGGGCAGTTCGAACTTATTGGCGAGGGACAGCCGCAGCGCGCCGTCCCCTTCGGAAATTATTTTCGCGGAAAGCAGCGCGTTATGGATGGCGGGCCTTTGCGAAGATACCACCCCCAGCGTCCGTCGCCAGGCGTCGGCCGGCACCGGTACCTGCGCCGCCGCCGGGGCTGCCGCCGCCGCGGGAGCCGCAACAGCGGCCGCGGCCGGAGCCGCCTGCCTTAAATTTCCCGGCCCGCTAGCCGGGAAAGGCCCGTTTTTTTTTTGCTCCGCCGCCGCGCCGTAAGGCGCCGCAGGCGCTGAACCCTCGCCGGAGGCGAGGCGGGTTTCCATGCCCTCGAGCCGTTTCACCAGGCTCTCCAGCTCCACCGGCGTCTCGATAAGGGTGAACAGGGCGATCTCGGCCGCTATGGCCAGCGCATCGGAGAATTTAATTTCCTCGATGATGACGGTAAGCTTGCGCGAAAGCCGCGCCAGCGCCGCCGGCGGCAGGTCCGCGGGCAGGCCCTTTATGGGCGCGGCTTCTTTTGAAAAGCCGTGAGCCGCCAGGAAAGCTTCCGCGAAAAGATTGCGCAGGCTGCGCAGCGCGGCCACCGGGTCGTACCCTTCGGAATTGAGCCGGTCGAAAGCGGCATGCAGGCCGGCCGCGTCGCGGTTGACCAACGCCAGCGCCAGCCCCCCCACCAGTTCGGGCCCGGGGTGGCCCAGCAGCTCGTTGAGGATATCGGTCTTAACTTCGCCGTGGCCGAAGGAGGCCGCGCGGTCGAGCATGGTCAGCGCGTCGCGCATAGCCCCGTCGGCGGCGCGCGCTATCACCTTCAGGGCCTCGGGATCGGCCTTTATTTTTTCCTTGACCGCTATTTCAGCCAGGCGCTCCGTCATGCAGGCCTCGGTCAGCGGACGGAAGCGGAAGCACTGGCTGCGGGAAAGGATGGTGGCCGGCACCTTCTGGTTCTCGGTGGTGGCCATGATGAACACCACGTGCGCCGGCGGCTCCTCCACGGTCTTGAGCAGGGCGTTGAAGGCGCCGGTGGACAGCATGTGCACTTCGTCGAGGATGTAGATCTTGTACTTGTCGCGCGAAGGCGCGAAGGCCGCCTGCTCGACTATGACGCTGCGGACCTTCTCGACCTGGGTGTTGGAGGCCGCGTCGATCTCTATCACGTCCAGGGACTTGCTCTCGGTGATCTCCAGGCAGGAAGGGCATTTGCCGCAGGGCACGCCGTCTTTGGGCTTCTGGCAGTTGAGGGTTTTGGCCAGGATGCGCGCGATGGTGGTTTTGCCGCAGCCGCGCGGGCCGTAGAACACGTAGGAATGGGCCACCCGGCCCAGCTTGACGGCGTTGGCCAGCGTGGTTTTAATGGTTTCCTGCCCCAGCACTTCGGTAAGGTTGGTGGGGCGGTACTTGGTAGCCAGGTTTTCGTAAGACATAGATTTAGGAACTGCGCCGCGCTGCGGGACAGGAACGCCGGGGCCTTCGCAGCGCGAAGGCGGCCCGGCGTCCGGCTGGAACGGCCGCTTAGAACTTCAGGCCGGCGCCCAGGGTGATGAAGCTGTTATTCTTGTTGCCGTCGTTGAAGATCTGGTAGCTGACATTGGCCATCACCATGCTCAGGTCGATGTAGGCGCCGAACAGGTAGGCGGAGCTGTCCTTGGTGCCGCCTTTGTACTTGGTGCCGGTATAGGACACGAACGGCGTCACCATGGGCTGGCCGGGCAGGTCCAGCTTCACGTTCACGCTGGATTTGGGCATGGCGGCCAGCGCGAAGTTGAGGCCGGGCACGAAACCCTGGGGCGTCGCGTTGTCGTCGCCGTACTTGTAGCCGGTATAGGAAGCGGCGAGGTTGACCATCAGGATCTTTGCCCCGGCGAAGACCGAGCCTTCAGCCTGGCCGGTTTCAGCGTCGGTTACCAGGCCGGTCACCGTATGCATGGTGTACTTGGCCCCCGCGCCCACATCGATGCGGGTGATACCCTGGCCGCCGCGCGCGCCGCCCCGGGAACCGGGGCCGGCCAGGCGGGAGTGGCCGCCGGAGCCGGGGGTGAGGGAGAAGGTAATGTCGCCGCCGACGAACTTGTTGGAGTAGTTGTTAACTTCGGGAGTGGCGCCGAAGAAGCCGGCCACGGTGTATTTTTCGGCTTCCACGGCGGCGCGCAGCGCCAGGGTGCGGTAAGTTTTATCCAGCGCGTCCGAAGTATAAGTTGCCATAGAAGGCTCTATGGCCAGGCTCTCGGAACCTATCACCAGGTTCAGGTTCATGCCCTTGTAGCCCTTCGGGCCGGTGGTGCCGGTCAGGGTGCCGTCGAAATAGGCCGCCGCGTTAAGGCCCATGGCCGCTATCATACCCGCGCTGATAAGTAGTTTTTTCATTTTTTCTCCCGTTTATTTAAGTCGGGCCCCTGCCCGCCCTCGCCTCTAACCAAATTATGCCTCTTTTGCGGCCGCCGGCAGCGCATTGTATCCGGGGATCTACGGATGCTCGCCCGCCGCTTTGAGGTGACCGGACTTTTTCACCCTGACCGGTTCACGCCCGCGCCCCTTAAATCGAAGTATATTATACGATTTTAAGGCCCCGGGACGGCAAATAAAAAGCCCCGCGGGGGATACCCGCGGGGCTTCATGCAGCTGCAACCGCTATTTACAGACCAGCCCCGTAGGCAGCGCCTGGTCCTCGAACACGCCGTACCTGAAGTGGCTGTACGACTGTTCCACGCTGACGGTCCCTTCAACCTTAACGACCGCGCCGCCGCCTACCGTAAGGGACGCCCCGAAAGCAGTGGCGCTTGCATTCTTGCCCTTGCGCAACTGCAGCCTTGTCACAAGCCACTTCTTGGCGGTAACGTCATATTTGCACAGTACCGCGGCTTCCATTTCATACTCGTCGATGGTGATCAGCTTCATCGGATTAGTTCCGTATTTAGCCGTCCCGTTCTCCATGTCTTTATTCAGCCTGTCCAGAGATACGCTGTCGATCGTGGCGCTCGGATTATACCTCAGGATCCAGCCTTTCGCCCTCCCGACCACCTTCTTCTCTCTGGGGTAGTAGTCATTATTCTTACAGGTATCCTCGCTGAACCAGTGAGATTCCGGCACTTTGCACCTCTGCTGCCAGACAACGTTGCCATCGGCATCATAGGCGTACACGGGGACTGTATTTTTGGTCTGCACAAGCTCGATGCTGTTGAGGCACGATTCGTTGTTTGAGCAGCTGGGCGGTTCGGGAATAACCGGCTTCGGCGGTTTGTACGCCAGGGCGTCGTTATAAGCTTTTTTCAGCTTAGTCAGCGCCGCTTCTGCGGAATAGGCCCTGTCATTCAATGTCTTAAGGGCTTTCTCCGCGGCCGGCCGCGTAGCCTCCGAAGCGGCGTTGGTGGTGGCGCGCAGCGCGTCCGAACCTGTGTACGCCGCTTTTATCTTACCCCACTGCGTCGTAGCGATGGCGCGCAGGTCGTTAAGGCCCTTATTGTCCCCTTTCGGGAAGCCGGTCCATTTAGGCTGTCCGGCCTTATAGGCGGCGTCAATCCTGGCGTGGGCCTTAATACCCGCCGCTTTGATCTGCGCCGGTGTCTGGCCGGTCACGGGATCAGGATTGAGGGTGGAGATCGCCTTCGCTTTATCATAAAGGGCCTGTATCTGGGCCTGGGCGGCAGCTATCTTATCCATCTCAGCCTTGATCTTCACCTTCAGGGCGGACACGCAGGCATTGGTCTTGCATGCCGCCATGTCGGTGATATACCCGTTCACCAAGCCCTGGCTTTCTTTTATTGCGGCCAAAGCCTTGGTGCTCTCCGCCTTATAGCCGTCCATCTCCGGCTTGAGTTTCTCCGTTTTGGCTATGAGGTCCTGTACTTCCTTATCCTTGGCGGTCGCCAGCCCCATGGCCGTAGCCAAATCGCCTTTAGCGGCGTCCACGGCGACGGTGCGGTCCGCTTCGCTTATGGCGTCAGTCAGCGGCACATTAGTGTTGACCGGGTTCTCCGTCACGCCGCCGGTGGGCTTGTCGATATTGATGTTCATGGCGGCAAGCCGGGTGGTTATGGAGGAGATGGCTGTTTCTATGGAAGACAGCGCAGCCGCCTCCAGGGACGGGTCCAGAAGGCTGCCACGGGCGTCAGCCGCAACCGAAGCGTTGCGCATATCCTCGGCTAACAGGCTTTTTGAGGCCAGGTTGTCGAGGCTTTCGGGCACCGGGTTCTTGATGAGAGGAGTAGCCTTCTTCCAGCTCTCCCTCTCCGCCTTGATAGCTTCCACATCGTTGACCTTGTCCTTCTTGAAAGAATTCTTAATAAGGTCATCCGTTTTCACTTTTTCGGTTTCCGTATCGGGGATGCCTCTCCAGGTCATCGCGTTGAAGATAAGCTTGGGGTTGAGAGGCTTTACCGCGTTCAGCTGGTCCCGGAAATCCTTGATGCCGGAGTCGTTATAAGCCAGGGCATCGGGATCCAGCCGCGTAGTGGCGGCGGCTTTGGGATCGGACAGTTCCGCGTCCAGACCGGACAAGGTCTTGAAATGCGCCTTCAGGAGCTGCACGTCGGCCAGCGTCGTCGGCGCCGGCGGCATTTTCGCCAGCTCGTCATTGATGGTCTTCGCCTGCGCAAGGACCTTGCCGTAATCCAGCAGCACGGCGTCCGCGCCTTTCTTTACAAGCTTTATCTGGTCCCGGTAAACAGCGAGCCTGCTTTCGTGCAGCTTGATCTTGGCCTCCGCTAAGGGGATCAGCGTCATCTTCTGCTTGAAAGTCCTGCTCATCTGCGCCAGTTCGCCTTTTAAGGATTCGTCCACGACAACGACGGCCCCGTTCTGGGCGGTTATATATTGCGCGGGGTTGGCAACTATGGCGTCCAGCTTCTTATCGAAGGGATCGGCCTTGGTCTTCACCTCTTTTATCTTCCCGCTGCTTTCGTTTATCGAATCCGCGTACAGCCCCACGCCGCCGCTGCTCAGGGCTTCTTCGGAGTTGTTGTTTATCTTAGTGGTCAGCTGGTCCACGCCCAGGCTGGCGAACCCTGCGGCCAGGGCCTTGGTATGCGTCATCAGCTCCTTGGATTCATCGGCATTCTTGCCGGCCTTGATGGAGCCCATCATAAGGCCGAGCGCAGTATCGTATTCCTTAAACGTGTCGCGTGCGATGACCCCGAGGGTATTTACGATCTCCGCCTCGGTAGGAGGCTTGGTGGCGCCGTCGCCGTCACTGCCGTCACTGCCGCCGCCCTTGGCCAAGTATTCGTCCAGCCGCACTACGCCGCAGGGACAGCCCTTGAAATCGTCCTTCGCCCAAGAGTCGATGGTCTTCGTGTCCGAAGATCTCTTCTTCTCCGTGGAATTCGCCAGGGTGCCGCCGAAGTCGCAGATGCCGCTTATGGGAACCGGTTTGGCATCCGGATTCTTGACGGTAAGACAGACATAAGTGGGCGTGTCTTCGCCGTTGCCCATTATTTTATCGGTCCACCGGCCTAACATCTTGCCCATCGAGGTGGAGATAGCGTCCAGCCCCGCTTTGTAGAACTGCTTCTTGATATCGTACTGCAGAAAGAATTCCCATTCCAGCGCCTTGGCCTGGCGCTGTTTGGCGGCCAGCTGTTCCAGCGACTCGCCGCTGCTGGAATGCGAATTTTTATTGGTGTTCCCGGAAGCGGATTTCGCCGCCGTACCGTCGCTGCCGGCCCCGTTGCCGCCGTCGCCTTTGCCGGCGAAAACCGCGTCTGCCGCGGCCCTGTCCAGCGATCCCATGGCAGAACCGCCGGTGAAGTTCCCGGCGGATTTATCGGCCTGGGAACGGAGTTTTTCCAACGCGCTCTTGGACGCGCTGTTGGGAGTGTTGGAGGCTACGCCCTTGTAGCCGGGCATGGCCACCGGGCCCACCATGGAGCGCTTCGCCGCTTTATTGGAAGCGGACTTGGCTTCATCGATGATGGCCTTGCCGCTCAATGCGCCGGAGGTGCGGGAACCGCCCTCACCGCCGCCGGCGCTGAAGCCGCGCAGGCCGGCCTGCATCCTGGGAATTACCGTAGGCGCACCGGCCGACTGGGCGGCCGCGGAAAAAGCGGCGCGGCCGGAATCCTTCATGGCGTCGCGCATGCTGCTCATGTCGGGCGGCGGCGCGGCCATAACCGGCGCCTGAGCCGGCTGCGCGCCCAAGATCAGAGAGGCGGGGTCCCTGGAACTCAGCGGGGTGATAACTTCTCCGGAGCCGTCCGCGGAGCCCTGGCTGAGCGCGTTTATGCCGGGCTCGTACAGGCTGGAGATCGCCGAACCTTCGCGCGAGCCGAAGCCCGGGGCGAGCAGGTTATCGGCTGAAGGCTTAGACATGACGTATTCAGCCACGGGCGCCATGACCAGCACGCTCAGGCCTACGCCCACGAAAGCCATATCTTTGCGGGAAAGGTTTTTCAGCCTTTCCATTATCCCGCCGGCGGCACGGGAGAGCATCGGCGTTCTGCCGAAGAGGGAAGTCTTCTTGAATGGCGCGCCACCCCTGATCAGCGGTGCGCCGCCCTTATTCTCGTCCTCGTTATTATAGAGGTTCATAACCGCCTCCAGAAACTGAATTTAAATTCCCTAGATAAAACGCCAGAAACTGAGCTGAAAACAACGCCGGGCTTTCTCATGCTCTCTCAAATTATACTATACCGCATGCCCGGTACGCCTCCAAGTGTCGTTGGACCTTGTATCTTCTGGGCCTTTGGGCCCAACCGCACGCGCCGTGTACGCTCCATAAAAAACCCGCGGTCAAAAGCCGGAACCGCGCCCGCTTACGCGGGCTGGAAAGACGCCCATGCCGCAACTCCGCTGAAGACTGACGCTGAAGAAAAAATACTGCACAGGCACCTCTCCGCTATGGCTTTAAACTACGGGCTAAGATGAACCGCAAATTACGAGAACCAGCTGCCTATCATCCGGCTGCCCGGGTTGTCGGTCAGCGACAGCGCCAGGACTACTACCGCGCACACGGCGGCGATTATAGTGCCGATGGGCGGGAACCAGGCCAGGATGGCGGCGGCCACCGTAAGAACTATTATCACTATCGCCAGGACCCAGCCCCAGAAACATTCCCCGAAGCCGCAGTCCAGCTTCATGTCGTCGTATTGGCCGCAGTTCAGATCGATCGGGGTGCCGTTGTAACCCGTAGAGCACTTCGCATTATCGCAGTCCGTCTGCGCCGCGTCGGCCTTCAGGCAAAGCTGCTTCATCGTTTCAGCGTCATTGTTCCAGTTATTTATGGTCGAGTCGCTGCTGCAGCAGTCAGGCGGATCCTGAACCCTGTCTTTCATCGCCTCGTTCTTCTCCGCCAGGGCCTGCACCTTCTCCGCGTACGCGGCCTGCACTTCGGTGCACCTGGTATCGTATGTCAGCAGGCCGTCCAGGGTGCCCATAAGGCCCTCGGCAAAAGCGTTATCGGGAACCGCCGGGACAATAACATCGCCCACCGACAGGGAGTCCATTTCCACGGTGTTGCCGTCGTAAGGCGCGCCGCCGGTAACTTCCGCGTATTCCGGGGAATGCGAGCGGAAGGCCATGTTCGCGGCCGTAAAAGTGCGCGTCAGCTGGAACATGCCGCCCCTGTTGCCCGACCTGAACAGCCCTGAATTCGAGGACCGGGCGGTCTTGCGGCCCATACTTTTCCAGGCAAAACCTGAAACCCGCCCCATTTTGCTTTTAAGGTTTTTAGGAGCTCCGGGAGCAGGCACGTTTTCCGCGGCCTGGTTCATAACCTGGTTATACACGCCGTTAGTCCTGTTCGCGGCGCCGCCGGGACCGCCCAGCACCGCGCGGTTGGCGAAAGGTCCCGCCGCGCCGCCCATGCGGTCACCCAGGTTCTCGCCCATAAGATCGCCATACACGCCGTCCGCGCCGCCGGAGCCGGGCCCCCCGGCCAGGTTCACGCCGTCCGCGCCCTCGCCCCTGGCGCGGTCCTCGGCGTTGACGGAGCCTTTCACATTATTCGGCCCCGCGGCCTTGGTCCCGGGCTGGTCCTTTATGACCGCCGGGCCCAGCAGGTCCTTGCCGCCGCGCAGCATGGCCATGGTGGAAGTGGTGCCGGCCGGAGGCAGCGGGGCGTTAGCCGCACGCAGGAACCTTTCCCAGAAGGAAGCTTTGGCGCCCCCGTCCGCGGCGCGAAGATTGGCCGCCGCCAGCATGTCCGGGGCCGGGGCCTGCGACGCGGCGTCGAGGCCTACCGCGTGCAGCGCCGCCGCCACTGCGGGGAAGGACATAATGGAATTGATCCTCTCTTCCGAAACAAGGAAAGGCAATGAAACCAGGCCGGCTACCATCAGGACCGCCACGAATTTGCCGCGGCCGGTGAAAAGCAGCAGCAGGAGGGCCAAAGCCGACTTGCGCTTATTGCGTTCCAGAAATTGACTGCCCATATCGATGCCTCCTCAAAGCCGCCGCGAAACTGCGGCGGCCGCCGCACCCCGGCGCCCTATTTGCCCCCGATGCCCCCGAACAGGGAACCTATCATGGTTATTATGCCGGCGGATTTCACGAACCAGTCGCTCTTCACAGACATCGCCTTGCTTACTTTCCCTCCAGCCAGAACGTCGGCGGCGGCGCCCGCGGCCAGCACGGCTCCGATGGTGTATACGGCGCCCATCAAGCCCTGTTTGTGCTTCGTCATGAGCGTTACGGCAAGGACCGCGGCGTAAACCGCCGCGAGAGCCGCGCAAGCGGCCACTACATAGCCGATGATCTCGACTATCAGGCCGATGGTGGCCACCCACGTGGCCGAGCTCTCCTTCATCTTCTTGCCCCACTTGATCAGCTGGCCGCCCACGAGGGACAGGCCGATGGAAATGCCTATCCACATCAGGGCGTCGCTGGCGCATTTCGTCTGCTCCTCGTTGTAGTCATCTGAGCAGCCTTTAATGCATTCGATCGTATAGGCGGGGTCGCACTTGCCGGGACATTTGGTCCTGTCAATCTTATACTCGTTGGCGTTATATGTTCCCAATTCGCCGCTGCCGCCCACATTGCCTTTGAGATTGTCTATCACGCTCGCGGACTGGATCATGTCGCCCGTGCCGGTTCCTTCCTCCAGGCCGCCCTGGCCGGTTTCGCCTACCCACGCGGAATTCTGCGTGGCGGCGGCCAAGTCGGCGTTGGTGCCGCTATACGAGCCCTGCCTTGTAGCGGTAAACCGCAGGTTGCGCATGGCCCCGGTGGTATTGCTGGAAAACTTACTGGTCTTGTTGTTGCTGTTGGACATCACGGCCTTGGAACCGCTCCGCATGGACAGCAGCTTGCCTTTGCGCTCCTGGAATTGCGGCATAGCTTTGAAGCCGGCGCCCACATTGTTGGACATGGCCAGCTTCTGGCTCATACCGCCGCCCATTTTGCCGCCGGAGAGCTTACCCGATCCGCCGCCCAGGGAGGTGGAAAGCGAACCGGCGCCGGCCCCCGCCAGCAGCCCGCCCGCGGCCGCGTCCGACTCGGCCTGCGCGTCCGCCGCCCCGGCAGCCGCCAGGTCATCGGGGCTGCCCGCCGCCGCCGAGGCGCCCGCGGCCTTGGCCGCCTTGTCGGCGGCCGCTTTTTTAGCCTTCGCAGATTCCTCGTCCAGAGAAAGTCCCGAACCCTTGTTCTTGTCGGTGAACATGGCCAGCGAAGACCCCTGGTTGGCGGCCTGGCTCCTCAGTATGGCCGGAACGTATTCGGCTTCGGGAGCCTCCGCGGCAACCTTGCCCGAACTTAAAGAGCCGTGCACCGTAGCGGCCGGCTTGGGCGCATTGCCGATCACGTAAGCCCCGCCGCCCACGGCGACGGCCGCCACCACCAGGACGGTGCTCATATGCCCGGCTATGAAAGCGCCGATGCCGGCGGAGCCGGCGCTGCCGGCGGAAGAAGAAGCCGCGACCTCGATAGCCGCGTGCGCCCCTGACCCGGAACTCGAGCCAAAGCCGCGCAGCCAGCCGAGAATGCCGCCCTTCTTCTCTTTTCTACCCTTGATATTTATTTCCGGCAGATTGTCTTTCATAATATCTCCCTCATACGCCCGAACAAAAGACTTTCAGCTCCAGCCTGCCAATTACATGCCCTTCGTAATGCTGCCCAGGATGTCCCCAATCTGGAAGCCGCCGAAACCCTTGGTGGCGTTGCCCAGGCCCTGTGTAAACTTAGCGCCGCCACCGTTAACGGTGGAGCCTTTCGGGTACTTATCGGACATATTCTGCCCGCACTGGCCTATGCATTTCATGAAGGAGTCGAGGATAGCGACGGAAAGCAAGGCTCCCGCCGCTATATACATGCCGCCCATCATGCTTTGGCCGGCATACTCCCCCTCTTTGGAATAAGGAGCATCGCCGACGCCCTTGAATATCTTTATGGCGTTCTTGAAAGCCTTGACCATATAGATGATCGCGGTCACAAGCGCGGCTAAAGCAAGGACCATTACGGCGTACTGCATGAACATGGAACCTTTGGCTACTTTAGCCAGCTGTTCCAGGCCCTTCAGCGCCAGCAGCATTGCGCCGCCCAGAAGCATGGCGTTGAAGAAATCACTCTCCGCTTTTTTCCAGGGGCTGACATCTTTCGACGTAGTTGCCTCGGGGACCGGCACTTCGCTGTTGTTGTCGTTAATGCTGGGGTCGTTAGCCTTCAGCCCCGAACCGTTGGAAATGCCCGCGCCGCCCATCCCGAGGCCCGCGTCGCCGCCAGCGACATCGCCGCCCGCGGTGGTTTCACCGTTGAAAGCCTCCATCGCCGTGGTGCGCATCGAACTGGCGCCGTCCGAACGGGAAGCGTTCAAGCCCAAATTACGGGCGAACTTGGCCTGCGCGTGAGCGCCCCTCCGGTTCATATTGGGGACCGCGTACTTCGGAGAGCCTTTTACCCTGGCCGCCATCGAACCGCCCATGGCGGAAGTCCTGCCGTCATTGCCCTGGCCGGCCGGCGCCCTGTACATGGAAGCGAACTGGCCGCCTATGCCGCCGGAAAGCCCGCCGCCGTTCTGCATGCGCGGCATGGCGGAAGAAGAAGAACCGCCGCCCTTGCTGCCGCCGAAACCGGGAGTAGCGCGCAGCTTTGCGCCGCCGGCATCGGGAGCGCCGGCCGCCGCGGCAGGAGCGTCGGCCGCGGGAGCGTCCGCTGAAGCGTTGGCGGGAGCGTCAGCCGCGGCATCCGCGGGTTTGCTGTCACCGCCCGCCTCTGAAGCCAGGCCGCCCAGGCCGTCCTTTTTTGCCTGGTCCCTGAAAATATCAAGCGTGGAAGCGGAAGCCGAGGAGCGGTCCCTGGACTGTTCCCGGTTGATGCTGGCCGCGGCCGATTCTTCCTCGTAATAACTGTTCTGGAAGAGTTCCGGCGAGTAGACCGGCTTCGAGCCCGCGCCGACGAAGTTGTAGACAACTCCGACCCCGGCCGCGATGGTGGCGCCGCCCAGCACCATGCCAACTATTCCGGCTTTGGTGGCGAACAGGCCGCCGGCGGTACCCAGCCCGGAAGAAGCGCCGCCGCCCATGGTGGACGCGCCGCCCCGGAAAAGTCCTGAAAGCGCGGACCAGAAGCCGCCCTTTTCTTCTTTTTTGCCATTATAGTCGTTCATAACATCCTCCTGCCGCCTGATTTCAACGCAAACCGCCTAGCCGCCTATACCGCCGAAAACCATACCCAGCATAGCCTGCATCAGCATCTTAATAAACATCTGTTTCAATTCTTCATTCGAATCTTTTTTAGCGCTCGTGTCCTCTTTAGGGGGAGTCGGGGGCGTGATCTTGCTCTTGTTAAGACTGGGATCGTTGGTCTTGAGGTTGCCGGTGGCCTGCCCGTCTTCAATACCCGAAACCTCCGAGGCGCCCTGGCGGGCGGTGCTCTTCAGGTCGGCCGCGGCGCTGCCTTTTCCGCTGCCTCCGAAGGGGTTGCCGGCGTCGCCGCGGGCGGAGGCAAGATTGTCGGCCCTGGCGGCCTGCTTGCTCTGCGCGAGAGTATTATTGAGCATGGCATTGACCGTGCCCCTTTTATCCTGGGCCGGGGCGGCGGCGGCCTTTTTAAAATCGGCGCCCAGGGAAGAGGCGAATTCCGCTTTTTCATTGCCGCTGCCGAAAAACTTGCCGTGCGTGCTGCCCGCGGAACCGGCGGTCTGGGAATTGCCGCCGCCGCTGCCGATGGACGCCACCCTGTTGAGCTTCGCGCCTAAATTCGAGGAAGACGGCGCCGAACCGCCGCCGGAATCGCCATAGCCGCCGGAGGAAGACGGCGCGGAGCCGGCTTCAGCGGAGGCGGCGGCGGAAGCCTCGGCAGGAGCCTCTTCCGCGGAACCGGACTGGAACAGGGAGGAAAGGATCGATTCGCCGGAAGTGGCGGGATTGTTTATCATCTCGCCGCTGAGCGCGGCGCCGGGCGCCCCGCCTTCCAGCGAGACTTCGCTGCCCAGGGAGGAGATATCGGCCACCTTTGATTTGAAAGGATTGCCGGCGGATACTGAAGACGACATGGAAGAATTGTTCATGAGCGGCATGGAAACCCACACCCCGAGGATGATGACCGCCACGGTACCGCCCACCACGTACTGTATCGGTTTGTTCTTTTTTCTGGTGTTCAGTTTTATCATAACCCCGCCCGTTCTTCCGTTTTTCCCCGTCCGCCGGCCACAAAAAGAAAACTTAACTTTCCCTGACACAGTCCCGGCGGACGTTCAGGGCAAAGCTGCTTTTACGGTGATGTTATAGCAGACAAAAGTTGACTTGTCAAGGGCCCGCGCACCGTAAACACCCGCCGCTGCCCCGCGGTTCAAAGAGCAGGACACGTAGATCCGTCCGGCATTTTGCAGGTGCCTTCACCGCGCGGGGTGAGTTTGCCGTCCGCTCCTACGGTATAAGACTGCGTATAATCGGCGTAATGCTGTGATTTCTCGGTATTACCGGTTGCATACTCGCCCCTGTAAGTCGCCACCCACTCCTCGCCTTCTTTGTGGTAATCGATCTGGCTGTCCCTGGCTACGAACTCATACCCCCCCTCGCTCTCCAGCTGGCAAGGCGTCTTGCAATAGTAACCGGTGTCCTGCGAATTCGGGTCCCACGGAGCCTCGGCGGCCCTTTTAATGTCGGCAGGCGGCTCCTCATACTTGATGTTCGCGCTGGGGGTTTCTTCCCCTCCCCCGCCGCCTTTCCCGTTGAACAGGGAAGAGGCTTTCTCGGTCATACCCTTGGTCAGTTCGGCGCCAAGCCCATCAGTAAGGCTTTTTTCCTTGTCTTTGCCTTCCTCGTCCACCGGCTTAGGCACGTTGGCCGCGGGCGCTGATTTTCCGGATATATCGGAAGTCTTCAGATTTTTCAGCTCCCCGCTCTTTATCGTATCAAGCCCCACGAGGCCGCCGCTGTAAGCCATGTTGCCGCCGCTGGCTTTATTCCGGCTGCCGCCGCCGGTAGTGCCTACGCCGAAACTCTTGTCCCAGGAGGTCTTGGCCGTCATGGCGGAACCGCTGCGCAGGCCGGTGTTCAACATGGCCTGGGCGCCGCGCAGCGAGCCCAACACCCCGCCCTCCTTGCCCGATACGGCGGAACCGGACGCGCTGCCGGCAGTAACCTTGGCGTGCTCCCTGGCGGAACCCGCCTCGAACCCGGACCTGGCGCCGGAAGAATTAGACGACCCGCCTCCGGCAATACCGCCGCCCCCGCCGCCGGCCATCCGGGGAACTACGCTGGGCGGCCCCGAAGGGGCGCGCGCGGAAGCGCTGTTGCGGGGCGCCGCGTCGGCGGCGGCGGGATTATTATTGGCCATCCAGCTATCCATATCCAGGCCGGCCGCCTGCTTTTCCAGGAACTTGTCCAGCCTTATCTGATGTATATTCCTTCCGGGCTTTTCCTCTACCAGGCCGAGGGCCTTGAAGAACGGCGCCAGGCTGCTGCGCGCTATGGAACCGTATTGAAAATTACCATTCTTCGATTTTGTGAGGTCGTTGGAGCCCTGGATTATAAAAAACAGGAAAACGCCGCCGCCAATCAATAAGAAAGCCAGGATAGAAACGATGAAGGTTTTCTTCCTGCCGTTCGAGTTATCAGCCATATAGCCCCCAGGGCAACATAAAAACTTACCTGTCTTCCACCCTTCCCCTGAGCGGGGAAACTGGAAAAGCAGGCGAACCTACAGTTAGAGTCTAGCAGACGAAACCGGAATTTTCAAGGGCCCCGGCCGAAATGTTTTCAGCGTCCCGCTAAGCGGCCGGCAGCGCCTTGTGCTTTTCAACTATCAGCGCGGCCAGCGCGTCTATGCGGGCCAGGTCGGCGGCGGCGGGCAGCCCCTTTACCAGCACCGGGCTGAGCACTTCGGCCTTAAGGTTGGGGGTAAGGCCGGCGATGGTTTCCACCGCGCGGCCGCCCCAGCCGAAAGAGCCTATCACCGAAACGAATTTAGCCTTGGGCCGGAGCAAATTCGCCAGGCAGGCGGCGTACATAACCCTGGGATGCGGGCCGGTCAGCACCGTGGGCGTTCCTATAACTATAGTGGCCGCGTCCACCAGCGCCATGGCCACCCGCCCCTCGTCGAAATGGTCGAGGTTGAGCTTCTCCACGGCCACGCCGGCCTCCTGCAGCCGGCTCACCAGCCGGTTCACCAGCACATAGGTGCTGCCGTGCATGGAGATATAGGCGACCACGGCTTTATTGCCGGGCGCGCTCACCGCCCAATCCTTATATATATCCAGTATGAATTTCACGTTCTTGTGCACCGGGCCGTGGCTGGGCATTATAAAGGAGATATCATATTTAGCCAGCTTCTCCAGGTGACCTTTTATATTCGAGCGGAACGGCATCATTATTTCCGCGTAGTAGCGCTTCATTGGCCCGTAGACCATGTGTTCTTCGGAGAAGAGTTCGCTGACGGCCAGGTGCGAGCCGAAAAAGTCGCAGGAGAACAGGCATTTCTCCTCGCGCAAATAAGTGCACATGGTCTCGGGCCAGTGCACCCAGGGCGTGTAGATGAATTCCAGCGTCTTGCCGCCCAGCTGCAGCGTTTCCCCGTCCTTGACCTCGATGAACTTCTCCGCCGGGAGATGCAAATGCGACATCAAAAATTCTTTACATTTGGGATTGGTCACTACCAGGGCTTCGGGGTAGCGCGCCAGCACCAGCGGGATGGAGCCGGAATGGTCCTGCTCGGCGTGATGGGAAACGATATAGTCTATTTTTTTCTCATCCTTGAGATAGTTAAAAAGGATCTCCGCTTTTTCCGGGTCGGCGGAATCCAGCAGCGCGGTCTTCTCCGTGCCTTTAACCAGGTAAGCGTTGTAGCTGGTGCCCTCTGGCAGCGGGATGAGCGAGTCGAACAGGCGCCTGTTGAAATGGTTGACGCGCAGCGAATAAACGCCTTCGGTTATCTTTACGGGTTTCATTCTGCCTCCATGGCCTGCGAACGGCCTGATATTATTTTGCGGATACCGAAAAAAAACGCGTCCTGTTCCTGTTTCAGGGCAGCGCCTCCAGCACCTGCCGGGCGAAATCCGACAGCGTGGCGTCGCGGGCGCCCATCACGGCTATGATGTCGCCGGGGCGCGCCTGCCCGGCCAGCGCGCCGGGGATCTGCCCCCGGTCGGCGAAGAACAGGGCCCTGCGCCCGGCGGCGGCTACCGCGCCGGTGATATCCTTAGAGGAAATATCCTTGGCGGCGGTGCCGCCGGCATAATAAATTTCCGGCATCACCAGGGTATCCTCCCCGGCCAGCCCGGCGACGAAAGCCTGTATCAGTTCGGCCCTGAGGTGCCGCGTAGGCGCGAAGCCGTGCGGCTGGTAGACCGCGAATACGCGCCCGCCCCCGGCCAGCCGCAAAGCCTTTAAAACGGCGCTGACCTTGGCGGGATTATGCGCAAAATCGTCCACCACCTTCACGCCGTTCTTTTCCCCCACCAGCCGGAACCGGCGCTCCACGCCGCGGAAGTTCGCCAGGCCGGCGCGCGCCGCCTCCGGCGCGGCGCCGTAAAGGGCGGCCGCGGCGCAGGCTGCCAGCGCGTTCTCTATATTGTAAAGCCCCGGCGCGGGAACCACGAATTCCAGCCCGTTGAGGAGAAAGCGGGACAGGAAGGGTTCCAGCCGCACGTTCTCCACTTTCCACCCGCCGGCGTCGAAGCCGAAAGCCGGCGCCGCGGGCAGCAGCGCGCGGGCCGCGGCGTCGTCGGCGTTGACCAGCACGCGGCCGCAATGCCCGGCGAATTCCAGGAAAATTTTATTCAGTTCCGGCAGTTCCTTGTGATCTTTGCTGATGTTGAGCAGCACGCCGGTCTTCGGTTTATACCTTACTATGCTGCCGTCGGACTCGTCCGCCTCTACCACCAGGATATTACCTTTGCCGCGGAAAGCGTTGCCGATGAGGCCGCGCTCCTGCAGCTGCACCAGCGCGCCGCCGGTTATGATGGAAGGCCCCAGGCCCGCCGCATCCAGCACGGCGAACAGCATGGCCGCCGCCGTGGACTTGCCGCTGGTGCCGGCCACCACTATGGAATCGAACCGGTCCACCTGCCCGGCCAGCAGTTCGGAGCGGTGGCTTATCTTAACGCCCAGTTCTTTGGCCCGCAGCACTTCCGGGTTGGAATCCTCTATAGCCGTGGACAGCGCCAGCTCCGCCGTGGCCGCGTTCACGCCGGAACCGTCCTGCGGATAAATTTTAACGCCCAGCGCCTCCAGCGCCGCCCTCACGCGGGTATTGCGCCCGCGGTCAAAATCCCGGTCGGAGCCGCTGACGGACCGGCCCTCCATGGCCGCTATCTGGGCCAGCGCGCTCATGCCTACCCCGCCTATGCCTGAAAAATGTATAGTCTTTCGCACAATACTTACATGATAGGAAATTATTGATAGTTATGCACAAAGGGGCCAACCGGCCGCTTAATTTGGTAATATAATTATCAGGA
Organism: Elusimicrobiales bacterium; assembly: GCA_035353595.1. Classification (GTDB taxonomy): domain Bacteria; phylum Elusimicrobiota; class Elusimicrobia; order Elusimicrobiales; family UBA9959; genus UBA9959. Next base: position 22,055 of record DAOPZW010000026.1, read on the forward strand.
AACAGGGAACATGGACTGCAAAAAAAGCTCCAATCTGAAAGCCTGCACTTGCACTTACGAGCCCTGCGCGCGCAAAGGCTTGTGCTGCGACTGCGTGGCCTACCACAGGGCCAACGGGGAACTCCCCGGCTGCTATTTCACGCCTGAAGCGGAACGTTCCTACGACCGCTCGATAGCAAACTTTATCCGCACGAGGAAAAACTGATGAAAAAAATAATTTCCACCGACAAAGCCCCCGCCGCCATAGGCCCCTACTCCCAGGCCGTAGAAACCGGCGGCCTGCTCTTCATTTCCGGGCAGTTGCCCATAGACCCCGCCACCGGCGTCATGGCCCCGGATATAAAAACCCAGACCGAAGCCGCCATCAGGAACCTGCAGGGCATCCTGGCCGCGGCCGGCCTGGGGCTCGAGCACATAGTGAAAACCACCGTCTTCATGGCGGACCTCGGGCAGTTCGCCCAGATGAACGAGGTTTACGCTAAATTTTTCCCGGCCAATGCCCCGGCCCGGGCCACGGTGGAAGTCAAAGCCCTGCCCAAGGCCGCGCTGGTGGAGATAGAGGCGGTGGCGGCGCGTTGAGCGGGCCGGCGATCAAAAAACTATGCACCCATTTTTAGAAAAAGAACAAACCGGCATCCTGTTCCCGCTTTTCTCCATGCGCTCGCGCAAGGACTGGGGCATCGGCGACACCCGCTCGATGGTACTCTGGTTCGACGTGATGAAAGCCCTGAACCTGGACCTGCTGCAGGTGCTGCCCCTCAACGAAATGCCCCCCGGCGTGTCCTGCCCCTACACCGCCCTGAGCGCCTTCGCGCTGGACCCCATCTACATAGCTGTGGAAGAGCTGCCGGAGCTCAGGGAATTCACGGACCTTGCCCAGGAAATAAATTCCCGCCGCTTCCGCGCCGCCATCAAGCGCCTGCACATTTCCAAAGCCGTGCTGTACGACGAAGTGCGCCACCTCAAATTCTCCATACTGTGGAAGATCTACGCCCGCTTCCACGAGCAGCACATCCTTAAAGATTCGCCCCTGGCCGGGGAATTCCGCGCCTTCTGCCAGGCCAACGCGGCCTGGCTGGAAGATTATGCGCTGTTCCGCCGCCTCAAAGACACCCGCACCTGGGCTTCCTGGACGCACTGGGAGGAGCCGCTGAAGCGCCGCGAGCCGCAGGCCCTTAAAGAGCTGCACCAGCGCGAAGAGAACCAGGTGATATTCTTCAAATACCTGCAGTGGACCATCCACCGGCAGTGGGCGGCCGCGCGCGCGCGCGCCGCCGAGCTCGGCATAAAGATACTCGGGGACCTGCCCTTCATGGTCAACCAGGAGAGCTCCGACGTCTGGGCCCGCCAGGCCGAATTCGACATCCACCGCGAGGTAGGCGCCCCGCCCGACGCGTTCAGCGAAACCGGCCAGCGCTGGGGCCTGCCCGCCTATAACTGGGGCGCGGTGGAGCACAACGGTTTTGAATGGTGGCGCACCAAGGTAAAAAAAGCTTCCGAGTTCTACGACCTGTTCCGCGTTGACCACATGGTGGGCTTCTTCCGCACCTGGGTGATACCACACGACGTGTCTCAGAAGCCGGATTTCGACATCAAGGACGAAGCCGGCCAGCGCTCGCGCGGGAAAAGGTTCCTCGAAGCCGTAGCCGGCGCCAGCCCCATGCTGCCGGTGGCCGAAGACCTCGGCCTGATACCGCCCTATGTGGGCGAAGTGCTCTCCGAACTCAATATCCCGGGCTACAAGATCATGCGCTGGGAGAAGGCCAAGGACGGCAATTACACTTCCCCGGAGAACTACCCCCTGGTCTCGCTGGCCACCTCCTCCACGCACGACAGCGAGCCGCTGGCCGACTGGTGGGACACGGTGGACCCCGTTGAGAAGAAACTTTTCTGGAAGCTGGTCTCCGGCGACGAATCCGTTCCGCCCGCTTTCACCAAGGCGCGCGAAAAGGCGCTGGCCTCCCTGCTGGGCGCGGGCTCGCGCATAGTGATCCTGCCCATCCAGGACATCTTCGGTTCCA